>NZ_JAYMZK010000002.1:0-199243 GCF_037070895.1 Bartonella vaga | reverse complement strand
CATACGCTTTAAATTCACCAAAATACTTCGTAATCGCTGCTGTCAATGAAGTCTTCCCATGATCAACGTGACCAATCGTACCAATATTAACATGCGGCTTCGTACGTTCAAATTTGCTCTTTGCCATCGCTATCAATCTCTTGTTTTGTTTTCTTGTTTTATTAGTACCTGGAAACAGATCTGCATGACCGCATCAAACCGGACCTCTACATTAGCCCAGACACCAAACCTCTATACGGAAATCCGTCCACCTCGCGATGAAAAATCTTCCGCCACAACAACACTGGTCCAATCACCAACAACTATCTGGAGCGGGTAGCGGGAATCGAACCCGCATATTCAGCTTGGAAGGCTGCTGCTCTACCATTGAGCTATACCCGCATAACATAAATACTACTACCTCTCCGTCAATGAATGGTGGAGGGGGTTGGATTCGAACCAACGTAGCATACGCAACGGATTTACAGTCCGCCCCCTTTAACCACTCGGGCACCCCTCCATTCCATCGACAAAGTTGCGTGATGAGGCATCATCTACAACAATTTGATCACCCATTCAATTCAAAATGGCTGCCGAGCGGTTATGACGATTAGTGACGTATCTGTCAACAGGATAAATACAATTCTGTAAAATTTTCCTTTTAATAATCTTAAAAAATAGCTTTTTTCAATTAATACGCTATAAGAAGCTATGAAAGAAAAAATATCAAAAAATTCTCATTATGCTCGTTTACGTCGCCAATATCGTGATACGAGAGGTTTTTCTTCTCGATTTGCTACGCACCTAAAACAAAAAACTGCTCCTTTGGAACAAGGGAAAATCCGCCTTTATGGCATACATTCAGTGCATGCTGCTTTAAAAAACTCAAAAAGAATTTTTGGATGTCTCTATGTCACACCAAATGCATTAAAACGACTAAATATACCCGAATCAGATTTACCTTGCCCTGTCACATTATGTTCACCAAAACAGCTTGATACGCTTGTTGGAAATGATGCAGTTCATCAAGGTGTTATTGTGGAAACTGAACCACTTAAGCCATGCCAACTGTCTGAATTAGCAAATACAGATCTTGTCATCGTAATGGATCAAATTACCGACCCACATAATGTCGGAGCTATTATGCGCTCTGCTGTTGCATTCAAGGCTGGGGCAGTCATAACTACTTACCGCCACTCACCGCAAGAAAGCGGTGTTCTTGCAAAAGCCGCTTCCGGAGCTTTGGAGCTGATTAATTATATCGCTGTAAGAAACCTCGCCGAAGCACTACAAGAACTCCACAAAGCAGGTTTTATCAGCTTTGGACTTGACTCAGAAGGCGAAAATCCTCTAGAAACAGCGTTAAAAGGGAAAAAAGTTGCTCTTATTTTAGGAGCAGAAGGTAGGGGTTTGCGCAAAAAAATACGCGAAACTGCATGTACTTTAGCGCGTCTTGATATGCCTGGAGATATTAAATCATTAAATGTTTCAAATGCAGCAACGATAGCGCTTTATGCAGCTCATAAATATCTTAGATCGTAGTTTTTAATTTTTTACACGAAATATCGAAAAAACTAATCAATAAAAAGCCTGAAAAAAAACCACCTATATGGGCTTCCCATGCTACCAAAACACCATCTTCTTCAAACAAAAAAGGAAAAAAAGCTACGATAAAATCAACACTCAGCCATATACTCACATAAGCAAGTACTACCTTTGAACATAGCGCGCTTTTTATGGATAATAAAGAACCTAAAAGCCTTTCATTTTGCATACTAACACCAAAACAGCTATGAGGAAAACCATAACGTACAATACCACCCATCATTCCAGAAACTGCACCCGATGCACCCACGAGCGATACCGCACTATCTTGGTGAAGCACAAAATAAGCCAATGCCGCTACAATTGCTGTTAATACCCAAAAAATCAAAAAACGTAGACTACCAAGATGTCTCACTAAAGGAGATCCAAAAACTAAAAGCCAAACCATATTAATAGAAACATGTTTTAAACTACCATGCATGAATGAGTAACTAATAAGAGTATAACAAAATGCTAACGGATCAGACTTAAATAACACTGGTATAAATGAAAAAATTTTAATAATTTCAATATAAAGCTGCTCAGAAAAGAAATACTTAGGAACAATATAAATACAAAAACATAGTGCTATCAAAACCACTATAATAAATGGAACATTCAATAATGGTTCTTTAGATTGTTTCGGAAAAAACAATGCATCCTTATATGGATGATTAACATCTTTCATTGTATAAAGTCCCACACTCTCTGTAGAATTGATAGTTTTTTGCACAAAACAGATATATTAGTTTTGATAATGAAGAAGATTTAACACTTATTCAGTGAACACTCAAAAATTTCAAATTCCCTTATGCAAAAACAACCATATTTTGTATAAAACATCACAAATACTGATATTAAATTCACCATCCACAAAATTTCAGAACTGTAGTAAATCTGCATTAAAATCATTCCGTCAACTAAAATCTCTATTATAAGAGAGAGCATAGTTTTTATTTTTAATATGCTTATGCTTAATACGCTTCTTAATAAAAAACAGTTCCTCTGAGAATCACACACCCCATAAACTCATTTGAATTTTATCTGTAAAGTAACAATGCTTTATAGTTTTTAAATTTAATAACCGAAACTTTTGCAAAAACATCAACAAGGCTTCGCTTTCAGCATCTAAACATTCTTATTTTAAGATCCGATTTAGACATTTAAAACGGAATTATAAGGCAAACAAAAACAATGAGTTGTTCTTCAAATAGGTTATGATACAAAATATCATTAAAGAGGCAACTTTTGAGAACCTATTTGCAATCTTTTAACCAGACATCATAAATAGGGTGTTCTACGGCATTCAAACCGGGACTGTCTGCAAACATCCAACCTGTAAAAATACGCCGAATCTTTTTATCTAATGTAATCTCATTAACTTCAATAAAACCGGTTGTACGAGCTGGCTCATCCTTAGAGCTCGTATAACATGCGCGCGGTTTAACTTGCAAAACACCGTATTGATAGACTTCACCAAGAGAAACTTCAAAACGGGTAGTTCGACCAGTAATTTTATCAAGTCCAGAAAAAACAGCAATCCCATTGCTAACACGTTCGGCCTGAATCCTACAAACTGAAAACAAGACCACTACGATTCCTAGCAAACAAAAATAAAAAAGATTCCTAATCCCTGATACTAAAAAAGTTCTCATCACACAAAAATCAATCACACCTAAAAATTCTATTTATAAAATTTAAATATGTAAAAATAAGGAAAATACACACACCAAAACATTTTATTTTTCAGGTGACCATGCCTTATAATCTTCATGGGAAAAATGACGCTCATCGTGGTAAGTAATAGCACCCTTTGGTCGATAAGCTTCACTTGTTCCTGTCATATTCGCAACATGAAGCTTTTCCCATTCATACAGACGGTAATCCTCTTGCGTTGGAGGAGTATCACAACGGTGATGAATCCAACCATGCCAACCAGGTGGAATGGTAGAAGCTTCAGAATAATCTTTATAAATTACCCAACGACGTGGATAGCCATCCTTATGATAGCCCCCTTCATAATAAGTATTACCAAATTGATCTTCCCCTATGCGTTTACCTTTAAGCCACGTAAAAAAGCGAGTACCTATAGTATTACCACTCCACCATGTAAAGATTTGTTTAAAAAAAACAGCCATAGTTCTAGTCCATTTATTTAATATAGTTCAGAATACGTCTTTGGAATAAACGCGTAATGATACTCTGGATTACAAGAAGTAAAATCTTACCGGTTAAACAATCACAATTGCATTTTATGAGCTCATCCATATTCCTTAATACAATAGCTATCATACTTATGAACTTTTCCTTACAACATAAAACTTAATCTATGCCAAGTTTTAGCTTAACCAATTCATTAACAGTTTGAGGATTTGCTTTACCACCTGTCGTTTTCATGACTTGTCCAACAAACCAACCAGCTAAAGCAGGTTTTTGTTTTACTTGAGCAACCTTAGCAGAATTATTGACAACGATTTCATCTACAACTCTCTCTATAGCCTTTATATCTGTCACCTGCTTCATATTGCGTTCTTCTACAATCTGACGCGGATCCCCACCCTCCTTCCAAATAATTTCAAAAAGATCCTTTGCAATTTTTCCAGAAATAATCCCTTCTTTGATAAGATCAATGATAGCCCCCAATTGATTTGGTGATACCGGCGTCTCTTCAATCTCACGATTATCTTTATTTAAAGCACCCAAAAGATCATTAATCACCCAATTTGCAACTATTTTCCCATCACGTCCATGAACTACTTCTTCAAAATAATTAGCAATAGCCCTTTCGGTCACAAGAATAGAAGCATCATATACTGTTAACCCCATATCATTGACAAAACGTTTTTTCCTTTCATCAGGCAGTTCCGGCAATTCCGCGGCTAAAGTATCTACAAACGCTTGATCAAACTCTAATGGCAAAAGATCGGGATCAGGAAAATAATGATAATCGTGCGCTTCTTCTTTTGAGCGCATAGACCGCGTTTCACCTTTAGCTGCATCAAAAAGTCGTGTCTCTTGATCTATTACGCCACCATCCTCTAAAATTGCAATTTGACGACGCGCCTCATAATCAATCGCTTGACCAATGAATCGAATAGAGTTCACATTTTTAATTTCGCAGCGCGTACCAAATCTTTCGCCTGGGCGACGAACCGATACATTAACGTCTGCGCGCATGGAACCTTCATCCATGTTACCATCACAGGTATTTAAATAGCGGACAATCGTACGCAATTTTACCATATAGGCTTTGGCCTCATCTGATGAGCGCATATCCGGTTTTGAAACAATTTCCATAAGAGCTACACCAGAACGATTAAGATCTACAAAAGACATTGTTGGGTGCTGATCGTGCATTAATTTCCCAGCATCCTGTTCAAGGTGCAACCTCTCAATTCCAACTTCAATGTCCTCAAAATGACCATTTGAATCTGGACCAACAGATATGATCACCTTTCCCTCGCCTACAATCGGATAATGAAACTGAGAAATTTGATACCCCTGCGGTAAATCTGGATAAAAATAATTTTTACGATCAAAAATAGATCTCAGATTGATATGAGCCTTCAGCCCTAAACCAGTTCGAACTGCTTGACGAACACATTCTTGATTAATAACAGGCAACATACCAGGCATAGCTGCATCAATAAGTGATACATGACTGTTCGGCTCAGCACCAAATTTTGTTGATGCACCTGAAAAAAGTTTTGAATTCGATATAATTTGTGCGTGGACCTCCATTCCAATGATGACTTCCCAATCACCCGTAACTCCAGAAATGAAACGTTTAGAATCAGGTGTGCGCGTATCAACGATATCCATTACCAATCCACTATAAATATTTTTAAATGTAACTGATGCCTAATCTAAAACCATTCTAACTGCAACCCTAGAATATACATCCCACAAAAAGCCAGACTCCATCAATCCTTTTCTGTTTACACAAATATTAACCTTTTTTAGATGTCTTTTTCTTAGCTGAAACTTTTTCTGTAGTTTTTTCTTTTACGACAGATTTCTTCTTTGTCGTTTTTTTTTCCGTTAAATCTGTCTCATCATATTCTTTCATCAACTCTTCAACTGTCACTTCCTTATCTGTGACTTTTATTCGAGTCAGCAAATAATCAATAACTTTCTCTTCAAAAATCGGAGCACGTAAATTTGCAACCGCTTCCGGAGTATTACGAAAAAAATTCATAATTTCTTTTTCCTGTCCAGGATACTGGCGAACCTGATCAAAAACCGCTGCTTTTAGCTCATCTTCACTTACGCTAACACCAACCTTCATTCCAATTTCAGAAAGCACTAAACCAAGACGAACACGACGCTGTGCAAGCGCACGATATTCTTCCCGTGCTTGCTCTTCCGTAACACCTTCGTCTTTGAAACTGCGATCAGCTTTTTTTAAATCATCATTAACTTGAGCCCATATATTGTCAAATTCAATTTCTAAGAGTCCTTCGGGAATCTCAAAATCATAATCAGCATCTAAAGCGTCAAGAATTTGACGTTTAATTTTTTTACGCGTCATTGAACCATATTGACTTTCAATCTGCCCACGAACTACTTCACGTAATTTATCTAAAGATTCTAAACCAACTTTTTTCGCTGCTTCATCATCAATCTTTAATTCATCTGGTTTAGAGACAGCTTTAACAGTGATATCAAATTCTGCATCCTTACCAGCCAAATGCACTGCACTATAATCACCAGGAAATTTAACAGAAATTGTTTTCTCATCACCTGCTTTTACACCAACCAATTGCTCCTCAAAACCAGGAATAAATTGCTGTGATCCCAGAATCAATTGTGCGTCAGTATCTGCACCACCTTTAAATGGAACACCTTCAAGCTTACCAAGGTAATCTATTGTAACACGATCACCTTCTTCAGAGAGACCATCTTTTAGTGAGTAATTACGAGTACAAGAAAGAACGCGCTCTAATTGATCATCAATCTCTTTCTCAGGAATAACCGCAACTTCACGGATTATTTCAGTATGCTCAAAGTCTTTAATTTCGAACTTTGGTAAAACTTCATACTTTAAAGTAAAAACAAAATCGGCCTTGCTATCCAGAATTTCTTCAGATTCATCTATATCAATTTGCGGCTGCATCGCAGAACGTTCATTACGGTCAGATAAAATAGAACGGGGGGCATCACTGACAATTTCATTGAGAATTTCCGCCATAAAAGATCTTCCGTACATTTTTCGTAGGTACCCAACCGGAACCTTACCGGGGCGAAAACCATTTAACTTGACCTTGCCTTTGGTATTATCCAACCGCTCATTCAATTTTTTTTCCAAATCTCTCGCCGGAACCACGATCTTAATTTCGCGCTTCAGTCCTTCATTAAGCGTCTCGGTAACCTGCATGAAACAACCTTCATTTTTCTAATGAGAGGAATAAATCCACTCTGATAATCACTACAT
Source organism: Bartonella vaga (assembly GCF_037070895.1). Classification (NCBI taxonomy): domain Bacteria; kingdom Pseudomonadati; phylum Pseudomonadota; class Alphaproteobacteria; order Hyphomicrobiales; family Bartonellaceae; genus Bartonella; species Bartonella vaga. The sequence continues at coordinate 192,246 of NZ_JAYMZK010000002.1, read as the reverse complement.
CTAAACACTGGAGTTTAAATTACCATGAAACGGAAACACAGACACATAGAGACCATATCATAGTGTTCAAGGAACTCCTGTGGTGCGGATGGAGGGACTCGAACCCCCACGGTCTCCCGCCAGAACCTAAATCTGGTGCGTCTACCAATTTCGCCACATCCGCTCTCAAACTCACAAGCTAATAGTCTTGCATAAACGGCGCTTCTATACCATTAATTAAAGAAAAAAAGCAAACAAATATATTTAAAAATCCAAATATACTCCTTTCTTATATAAATAACAAAAATAAAATCTACGCTTTTCATACAGCGCTACTTCCGTTAAAACCAAATTATGTTAGATACATTCAATACCCCAATCCATATCATCGGCGGTGGTCTTGCAGGCAGTGAAGCAAGCTGGCAAATTGCCCAATCAGGAATTCCCGTTATTTTACATGAAATGCGACCTCAAAAAAAATCTGATGCCCACAAAACAGATAAATTGGCAGAACTGGTCTGTTCCAATTCTTTTCGCTCTGATGATTCATCAACAAACGCTGTAGGACTTTTACACGCTGAAATGCGATTGGCAAAATCTTTGATTATGAGTGCTGCAGATACCAATAAAGTACCAGCAGGAAGCGCACTTGCTGTTGACCGCGATGAATTTTCAAAGACCGTTACTCGAGCACTTCAAAATCATCCTCTTATAACGATAAAATGTGAAGAAATTCAAGAGATTCCTGAAGAATGGCATCACGTTATCATTGCCACTGGCCCTCTTACCTCACCAGCACTCGCTCAAACTATACAAGCAATAACCGGAACAGAAGCACTCTCTTTTTTTGATGCTATCGCGCCTATCATTTATACCGATAGTATTAATATGGATATTTGTTGGTATCAATCTCGCTATGATAAAATCGGCCCTGAAGGAACAGGAAAAGACTACCTTAATTGCCCCCTTAATAAAGAACAGTATATAGCATTTGTCCAATCATTGAAAAACGCAGAAAAAATAGAATTCCGCGAATTTGAAAAAATACCTTATTTTGATGGGTGTCTACCAATCGAAATTATGGCCGAACGGGGGATTGAAACCCTAAGGCATGGACCTATGAAACCTACGGGATTAACCAATACTCACAGTCCTACAATCAAAGCCTATGCTGTCGTTCAATTACGCCAAGACAATAAGCTTGGGACCCTTTATAATATGGTTGGATTTCAAACAAAGCTAAAATATGCTGAACAAGTTCGCATTTTTAGAATGATTCCTGGTCTTGAAAAAGCAGAATTCGCGCGTCTTGGAGGACTTCATCGCAATACCTACCTCAAATCGCCCATCATTCTTGATCAAACCCTTCGCTTGAAACAAAAGCAAAAATTGCGATTTGCCGGACAAATTACGGGATGTGAAGGTTATGTAGAATCATCAGCTATAGGTCTTCTCGCTGGGCGTTTTGCCGCTGCTGAGTATCATCGTAAATGCCCTTCCATACCACCACTAACCACAGCATTTGGAGCTCTTCTGAACCATATCACGGGTGGACACATCATAGATACAACAACAGAAAAACAATCCTTTCAACCAATGAATATCAACTTTGGACTTTTTCCACCTATTGCTGTAGCTGAAAACTCAAAAAAACGCCTACCCAGCAAAGAAAAAAAATTAGCAAAAAAACAATCTATAACGGATAGAGCCCTAAATGATTGTATTCAGTGGTTGAAAGGCTCAGAATAAAATAGTTATCGTTTATAAAAATACATTATTTGTTTCCAACAGATTCGAAAGATCTTAATGATTTTTTATAAAATCCACCCTAAAACCTTTACAAATATAATTGAAAACCTTCAACACCGTAAAAATCTTAAATATATTTCAATTATTCAAAATGAATGATAATATAGAATATACCCCAGCAACAATGATCATAAAACATACAGCAATTTTCCAATAGTAATGATTTTTGATCAGTTCCATAATCTTTTACTCTGTAAAACACCTTAGCATACCAACCTGGAAAAACAAAAGTTGCCTTGTTACAATTTTCACGAATATCTATAGCTAAATATTTTATTGGGAATACTGAAATAAATGCATTTCACGCATACAATACTTTATGCATAATTTAAAAAAATTTTTTAAAGAAATACTAACCGTACTTAAATAAAGCACGCGCTACATGTCCCATGTAAAAGCACAGGAAAAAATTTCCAAAAAAACCCGCTTACAAATCAAATCGGGTTTTTTCAGTGCAGATCAAATTATTTTTTATTAACAGCTTCTTTAAGACTTTTTCCTGCAGAAAACTTAGGCACAGAACGAGCTGGAATATTAATTTCAGCACCAGTTGAAGGATTACGCCCCTTTGTAGCGGCACGATGAGAAACTTCAAAAGAGCCAAAACCTGGAAGACGAACATCTCCCCCTGAAGCCAAAGCTTCTGTTATAGAAACAACAAAAGCATCAACAAAAGAGCTAGCTTGCGCCTTTGAAACACCTACCTTTTCAGCAACGGAGCTAACCAATTCACTTTTATTCATGGAATATTTCCTTTCCCTATATTACCGGATAACACAACTTAACCGTATTATTGGTCAGTTTATTGAAAAGTACAGCAAACAGAAGTCTTATTTTTATCCAAAACATTGTTTTTTAGCAATAATCACAGTTATTCACGGAATTTTTTACTTTTTTTTCAAAATAAACAGAAAAATAATCACATAAATGCCTATTACTACTTTGAAAATGTAATTGCAAATTAGATTAATGAATCAGTGCGCAATCTGTATTCCTTCACTATCAGTCTCTTTTCTAATAGGTACAGGTACCGTGGAAGGTTCTACCCACTCAATGGGATCAGGGAAATGAACCAAGGCATGCTTAAGAACTTCACTCACGTGACTTACTGGAATGATTTCCATATTACTTTTTACATCATCAGGAATATCAATCAAATCTTTTGCATTTTCTTCAGGAATAAGAACCTTCTTTATACCTCCTCGAAGAGCTGCCAGTAGTTTTTCTTTCAAGCCACCAATTGGTAAAACGCGCCCACGCAAAGTAATTTCTCCAGTCATTGCAATATCTTTATGTACCGCTATCCCTGTCAGTACAGAAACAATAGCTGTTACCATTGCAATTCCAGCTGATGGCCCATCTTTTGGTGTAGCACCTTCTGGAACATGAACGTGGATATCACGTTTATCAAAAAGCGGAGGTTCAATACCAAAATCCACAGCACGAAAACGTACGTAAGATGCTGCTGCTGAAATTGATTCTTTCATGATATCACGCAAATTTCCCGTTACAGTCATCTTGCCTTTACCTAACATCATAACCCCTTCAATGGTTAATAACTCCCCTCCAACCTCCGTCCATGCAAGCCCAGTCACAACACCAATTTGATTTTCTCCTTCAATCTGGTTATAGTGATAGCGTTTAACACCCAGAAAATCATTCACATTATCTTCTGTAATCTTTACAGATTTTTGCTGTGTTTTAAGAATTTTTGTAACTGATTTACGTGCTATTTTCATTAATTCACGCTCAAGATTACGAACACCTGCTTCACGTGTATAAAATTGAATAACCGACCTTATAGCACCATCAGAAATGCTGAATTCCTTTTTAGACAAACAATGATCCTTCAATGCCTTGGGCAAAAGATGTTGCTTAACAATCTCCATTTTCTCACATTCAGTATAGCCAGCAATACGAATAATTTCCATTCGATCCATTAACGGCCCTGGAATATTAAGTGTATTCGCAGTTGTAATAAACATTACATCAGAAAGATCATATTCAACTTCCAAATAGTGATCAATAAATGTGCCATTTTGCTCAGGATCAAGAACTTCCAATAAAGCTGATGAAGGATCTCCACGGAAATCTTGTCCCATTTTATCAATTTCATCAAGCAAGAAAAGCGGATTGGATTTTTTAGCCTTTTTCATAGACTGAATAATTTTTCCAGGCATAGAGCCAATATAGGTTCGGCGATGTCCTCTAATTTCTGCTTCATCCCGCACCCCTCCTAATGAAATACGGACATATTCACGCCCCGTCGCTTTTGCAATAGAGCGAGCTAATGACGTTTTCCCTACACCAGGAGAACCTAACAAACAAATAATAGGACCCTTTATCTTTGATGCCCTACTTTGTACTGCTAAATATTCAACAATTCGTTCCTTAACTTTTTCAAGACCAAAATGCTCATTATTCATAACTTTTTCAGCGAAGTCTAAATCATTTTTAATTTTTGACTTTTTTCCCCAAGGCATTGCCAATAACCAATCAAGATAGTTACGGACAACGGTTGCCTCTGCTGACATAGGAGACATATTCCGCAATTTTCTCAATTCTGCCCAAGCTTTTTCGCGCGCTTCCTTCGAAAGTTTTGTCTTCGTGATACGTTCCTCTAAATCAGAAAGCTCATCACGGCTATCATCACCCGCTCCCAACTCTTTCTGAATAGCCTTCATCTGCTCATTAAGATAGTACTCTCGTTGGTTTTTTTCCATTTGTCGTTTAACATGTGAGCGGATACGCTTTTCAACCTGCAGAACAGAAATCTCTCCTTCCATGAACGAAAGAACACGCTCAAGACGATCACGTATAGGTAATAGCTCTAATACTTCCTGCTTTTCTGAAAGTTTAATCATCAAATGAGACGCAATAGTATCAGCAAGCTTAGAAGGATTATCAATCTGTCCAATAGCATTGATAACTTCAGGAGAAATTTTTTTATTAAGTTTTACATAATTTTCAAAATAAGAAATCACTGACCTTGAAAGAGCTTCAATCTCAACATCATTTTCTTTCGGCTCTTCTGTAATAGTTGCATAGGCCTTATGATAATCCTCATTTGCAGCAAATTGACTAATTTTTGCACGAGCAGTGCCTTCAACCAAAACTTTTACAGTTCCATCAGGAAGTTTTAAAAGTTGAAGAATATTAGCAAACGTACCAATATCATAAATATCTTCTGATTTTGGATCATCATCAGAAGCGTTTTTTTGTGTAACCAACAGTATCTGTTTATCAACCGCCATCGTTTCTTCAAGAGCACGAATTGATTTTTCTCGACCCACGAAAAGCGGAACAATCATATGCGGGAAGACAACAATATCACGAAGTGGTAAAACGGCGTAAAACTCCTCCCTCACCTCACCTGTCGTTTCATCAATATATTGCATAATTCTCCTTTCTGGAGCCTATGATCTATCCAGTACACAAGCCCGCTTTCAGAAAACCCTTCAGCTCTCTACAATACATGAAGTGGTAATTGCTAACATATAAATCAAGCATGATGACTATAATATACAAGAACACCTATCCTAAAATGATGTTTATATTACTACTTCTCACACCGCACAATGTCATGCTGATACATTTTCTTTATCTTCTGCACGTTCTGAATAAATGTAAAGAGGACGCGCTTTCCCATCAACTACATCGCTCGAAATAACCACTTTTTGGACACCTTCAAGAGCCGGCAGCTCAAACATCGTCTCAAGAAGTATCTTCTCCATAATAGAACGCAAACCACGCGCTCCGGTTTTACGTTCAATTGCCTTTTTAGCTATAACCCGTAAAGCATCTTCATGAAATGCTAACTCGACATTTTCCATCTCAAAAAGACGCTGATACTGCTTCACCAATGCATTTTTAGGTTGTGATAAAATTTGAACAAGGGCATTATCATCTAAATCCTCTAAGGTAGCCACAACAGGAAGACGGCCAATAAACTCTGGTATTAAACCAAACTTTATAAGATCTTCAGGCTCTAAATCACGAAAAATTTCACCAACACAGCGTTCATCAGGTGCTTTAACGGTAGCAGAAAAACCAATCGAAGTTTTTTCACCACGTCCTGAAATAATTCGTTCCAAACCAGCAAAAGCACCTCCACAAATGAATAAAATGTTTGTTGTATCAACCTGAAGAAACTCTTGCTGCGGATGCTTACGTCCCCCCTGTGGAGGAACAGAGGCTATCGTTCCTTCCATAATTTTTAACAATGCTTGCTGAACACCTTCCCCTGAAACATCTCTTGTAATAGAAGGGTTGTCAGCTTTACGAGAAATTTTATCGACCTCATCAATATAAACAATACCACGCTGTGCCCGTTCAACATTGTAATCAGCAGCTTGAAGAAGTTTTAGAATAATATTTTCAACATCTTCACCTACGTACCCCGCCTCAGTCAAAGTTGTCGCATCCGCCATCGTAAAAGGCACATCAATAATACGCGCCAATGTTTGTGCTAGATAAGTTTTACCACATCCCGTTGGGCCAACAAGCAGAATATTCGATTTTGCCAACTCAATGTCATTACTCTTAGACTGATGCGCAAGCCGTTTATAATGATTATGAACAGCAACAGAAAGAACACGCTTTGCATGCTGTTGACCAATAACGTAGTCATCAAGAACTGTTATAATTTCCTGTGGGGTAGGAACACCATCACGCGCCTTAATCCTGGAAGATTTATTTTCTTCACGGATAATATCCATGCAAAGCTCCACGCATTCATCACAAATGAATACGGTAGGCCCTGCAATAAGCTTACGCACTTCATGCTGACTTTTGCCGCAGAACGAGCAATAGAGAGTATTTTTTGATTCGCTCCCGCTATTGCTAATTTTGCTCATTTCTCTTTCCTTTCACCACAATATATTAATACTTTGCCTTAATCAAAGGAAGTGTTTCATAAAGAAAACTAAAAACATACAAAAACCTGCGTGTTATAATACCCTTAAGCACTTTTTCTTAATTTTCGCGATATTCTTACAAAACTCTTTAATTTAAAGTAGCCATTTTTTCTATAAAAACTCTTAATCTTTTTCAGTTTCTGCACGATATTGTATAACATCATCGACTAAACCGAATTGCTTGGCTTCATCTGCTGTCATAAAATGATCACGGTCAAGAGTTTTCTCAATAACCTCATAATCTTTGCCTGTATGTTGAACATAAATTTCATTTAATCGCCGCTTCATCTTTATAATATCTTGTGCATGCCGTTCAATATCTGAAGCCTGACCCTGAAAACCACCAGATGGCTGATGTACCATAATACGTGCATTTGGCAATGTAAAACGGTGACCTTTTGCTCCAGCTGTTAAAAGTAGTGATCCCATAGATGCAGCCTGCCCCATGCAAAGCGTAGAAACAGGAGGACGAATAAACTGCATAGTATCATAAATTGCCATACCAGACGTTACGACACCACCAGGCGAATTAATATAAAGGCTAATTTCTTTTTTAGGATTTTCAGCTTCTAAGAAGAGCAGCTGTGCACAAACAAGCATAGCCATGCCATCTTCAACGGGACCATTAATAAAAATAATCCGCTCTTTTAAAAGGCGGGAAAAAATGTCATAGGCCCGCTCACCACGATTAGTTTGTTCAATAACCATAGGCACGAGACTTAATGCTGTTTTCACTGGATCACTCATATTTTTACTTTCCGTTCATATAACAATCGCTCTTTACACGTTCAATGCTTTCTTCCATAAGCTAACATTACTCTTTCATGCAAGCCACAATAATACTCTTCAAGAAAGATTAAAATTCTAGCAGTTAAAATAGCAATAACAACTCTACCTGAATAAATTATGAACACCAGGAAAGTAGTTATACTATCCAATGCTAAAAACTTTCTCCTTGAGCTTTTTAAGTCGTCTTTATCTTTCTGCGAATAGGGAACCTTATAAAACGCGGCTTTACAACCGGTTTAACACTACAAATGGGATCAAAGATGTATTCATTTTTACACATCCAATAATAAAAAGTTTCCTTTGATTCATAAAAAATACGCTACTTGGCTAACCACTAAACATAGCGATTACCAAATATCGTAATTCCAAGACTTCTCGGTAAAATAAACATTTTTTTCTCTTTAACCACAATGGTTTCCAAATATGATGTTTAACCTAAAGTCCATTAGAAACAATTTCTTATCCGCTCAATAATCTTTAAGCACTTTTATAATAGGGTTATCAGATGGAAAATAAAGCAAAAAAACATTTAATTTTACAGAATTTTCTTTTACAAGCAAAGCTTTATCCACATCTTGATAAGTCATTTTAGCTAAGTAACCACCTGCATTTCAACAAATATCTCGCTAATATTTCGCTAGAATACCACGAAAAAATCTAAAAACTAAATAATTGGAAATCTTGATTTATCATCAAAAAATTGAAATAAAAACGGTACATTATTACATATTGTATATATTGATTCGTCTTCACGCAATGCAACAAAAATGGATAATTTCCCACTCTGTCATATTTTGAAGAATTTAAACCATTATCTAATTTTAATTGTCACTGTCCACTACATCCAAAGTGCAACACACATAAACAATATATCAGAAATATTCTAAACTTACACGAAACAATTGCTCAACATCACGAACGCACTCAGAAAGAGCAAAAATCACTATCCTATCACCAGACAAAATACGCGTACCTGCTGAAAGCTGTATTATTGCCTTATTACGATAAACTGCACCAATTCTCAATCCATCTGGTAGATTAAGCTCTGATAATGACTTACCAACCAATGAAGATGTTTGCATAACTTCAGCTTCGATAATTTCTGCCCGCCCATTAAAAATTGAGTGAACAGCACGAATACGACCACGACGCATTTGTTGCAAGATTCTCGATATAGTAACACTATGTGGATTAAGATATGCATCCACACCAACGGCACGGCTAAACTCTTGATAAGCAACATTGTTAATCAATACCATATTAGCTTTACATCCCAATCTTTTAGCTATAACAGCACTTAAAAGATTGACCTGATCCTGATTGGTTAATGTAATTATCAAATCGGCTTGATCAATTCCGGCGTCTTGAAGAATCACTGGGTCTAGTACATTACCATACAAAACGGTTGTTTTTTCGAGCTGATCTGCAATTGTTAGTGCTCTTTCTCTATGCGATTCTATAATTTTTAATTTTAATTTATGGAGGCGCTTTTCAATAGTCTGAGCAACGTAAAGACCGATATGTCCGCCTCCTGCAATAATCATGCGATGAGCATCTTGTTCTTTATGACCAAAAAGCCCAACCGCGCGACGCATCTGATCGCGAGCAACAACAAGGTAGGTCACATCGCCAACGCACAATTGTGTCTCTGAATGTGCAACAAATAGTTCTGAACCACGCTTAATAGCCGTAACAGTTGTACGAAGATCTGGAAAAAGCTCCGTCAATTGACGCAAAGGTGTATTAACAACTGGACAATCCTCCATACACTCCAAAGCTAACGCAACAATATCCTCGTTGCAAAAATAAAGAACATCTATTGCTCCAGGTAAAGCAATACGTCGTAGAACCATTTCCCCAACTTCAACTTCTGGTGAAATAACAACATCAATAGGAATATTCCCTCTAGAAAAAAGGGTTTTATAACGTGGTTCTAAATAAGACTGTGAACGAATACGTGCTATTTTTGTTGGAACGTTAAATAATGAGTGCGCCACCTGGCAAGCCACCATATTAACCTCATCAAATAAAGTTACTGCAATCAGCATATCAGCTTTATCTGCATCAGCAGCTAAAAGAACCTCAGGCCGTGAACCATGACCAATAATACCTCTCACATCCAACGTATAGCGAATTTTTTCAATCAATCTCGTTTCAATATCAATGACGGTGACATCATGATTTTCAGCTGCAAGACGCTCTGCTATCCCATAACCAACCTGCCCTGCGCCGCAAATAATAACACGCATAATCTACGAAACTCCAAGTGCCTTAAGCTTACGGTGTAAAGCTGAACGCTCCATACCTATAAATTCAGCTGTGCGCGATATATTCCCACCCAAACGCCCAATCTGCGCTGCTAAGTATCTCTTTTCAAACAGTTCTCGCGCTTCACGCAGCGGTAAATCCATTATACTCTCATCTGCGTCCATTTGAACACGAGGTAAAGAATCACCCACTTCATTAGGAAGAAACTCTGCTGTTATCGGCCCATCACCATCACGCACAAGAATAAGAAGACGCTCAATATTGTTGCGTAATTGTCGTACATTACCTGGCCAAGTGTGCGTTTGTAAAATAGTTATCACATCATCACTAATTTCACGTGGTTTAATACCAAGCTGCTGCGATATTGTTTTAACAAAATGACGTACAAGTTCCGGAATATCTTCACGACGCGCTGAAAGTGGTGGAACAGTAATGGGAACAACCGAAAGGCGGTGAAAAAGATCTTCCCTAAAGCGCCCGTCAGCAATGAGATTTTCAAGATTTTGGGCTGTTGAAGAAATAATACGAACATCCACCTTGACACGTTTTGTACCGCCAACCCTCTCAAATGTCTGTCCCGTCAACACCTGAAGAATCTTGCTTTGAGTCTCCCGTGGCATATCAGCAATTTCATCAAGATATAATATTCCACCGTGAGCTTCCTCTAATGCACCAATCTTTCGCTCCCTTCCCTCCATTTCACTGCCAAACAATTCTATTTCCATTTTTTCCGGAGTTATCGTTGCGGCATTTATGGTCACAAATGGCCCATTAGAACGTGTTGAAAGTGCATGAATAACACGCGCAACCATCTCTTTTCCCGCCCCAGAAGGACCGGTAATCATGACGCGACTATTCGTTGGCGCTACCTTTTCTATTACTTGGCGCAAATGCTTTATAATGGTTGATTTTCCTAGCAACTCTAATGTCTCACTTGAACGCTTGCGTAATTCTAAAAGCTCACGTTTCAAATTTGAATTTTCAAGGGTCCGTTCTGCAACCAATACAAGCCGATCAGCTTTAAAAGGTTTTTCAATAAAATCATACGCCCCTCGTTTTATAGCAGAAACAGCAGTCTCAATATTACCATGCCCGGAGATCATAACCACCGGAAGAGCAGGGTATCGCATTTTAATTTCATCAAGAAGCGCTAAACCATCAAGATGACTTCCTTGTAACCAAATATCTAAAAAGATAAGCTTTGGAATACGTTCACTAATTTGTGCCAATGCTTCGTCAGCATTACATGCAACACGCGTTTCATAACCTTCATCATCCAAAATACCAGCAACAAGCTCACGAATATCCGCTTCATCATCAACAATTAAGATATCTGATACCATTCTACTCCCCTACCTTCTGACTTATGGCTTGGATAATATTGCCATGATTAGTCTTATCCACCGGAAAAATCAAACGGATCATAGCACCACGACCTTCATAAAAACTCTTCGGTGCATCGTGTAACTCCATAGAACCACCATGATCTTCTATAATTTTGCGTACAATAGCTAACCCAAGCCCTGTTCCTTTTTCCCGCGTCGTTATATAAGGTTCTAATAATTTTTGCCTTTGTTCTTTTGGAAGTCCTTTACCGTTATCAATAACATCCACAACTACACATCCTTCTCGAGGATAAGAACGTATAAGAATATGACCGTGGATATTATCCTCTCGCATGACAGAGTCTATAGATTCGCTAGCGTTTTTGATAACATTGCAAAAAGCTTGGACAATGAGACGATTATCAAATGCACCAGTAAGTGGTACGCTGCCTAAGTCTTGCTCAAAATGAATATCATGTCGTGTCACTTCTATCAAGAAACATGCTTCACGCAGAAAGCCACGTATATCTGAGAGATTCATTTGCGGTTTGGGCATACGCGCAAAAGAAGAAAACTCATCAACCATACGCCCAATATCTCCAACCTGTCTAATAATCGTATCGACACACCGCTCAAAAACCTCTCGATCCTGTGTAATAATTTTTTCGTAACGTCTACGAATACGTTCAGCAGACAACTGGATAGGTGTAAGTGGATTTTTTATTTCGTGTGCGATACGGCGCGCAATATCTGCCCATGCCGATGTACGTTGTGCCGCAACAAGGTCTGTAATATCATCAATCGTCAGAACCCAAGATTGCCCTTGCCCATCATCTTCTTCCATCGTAATTTGCACATTACAAACGCGTTCTTGTCCTGCAACGCTTAAAGTTACCTGTTCACGATGATTCTTACGATAAAATGAACGCGCAAACTGAAAAACTTGCCAAATTTCAGCACTTAACAATAAAAGATTGCACCCAATAACTTGTTCAGAACGAATACCAAACATAGTTTCAATAGACCGATTGATAATTGTAATATCGCCATTATTATCAATGCCCGCAATACCTGCTGTTACACCAGACAAAACGGCTTCAGAAAAACGTCGTCTCTCATCAATTTGATCGCGAACTGCGATCAATTCATTACGCCGACTTTTTAATTCACTAACCATATAATTAAAAGTTTTTGATAATTGCCCAATATCCCCATCCCTCGCGCGAACTGGCACAAAAACTTCCATATTCCCTGATGCTACATCATCAGCGGCCCCAATGAGAAGACGAATAGGGCGCACCAAACGATCAGCAACAGCAATACCAGCCCAAATAGCCGATAAGAATAAACTAAAAAAAAGACATAAATAAAGCATACCAAATGCAATTTGCGTCAGCAAACGATTTTCATTTAAATCACGATAACGATCTGTATTAACTTCCGTCAAACGCAAAGCAGATAAAACTTCTTTATCAACGTCACGCACCAAATACAAGAAAGTATTCGGAATATTTGTGAATTTTAAAATAATGCCAAAATAATCATGAACTCCCGGTTGAAAAGAAAAAGGCCTAGCACTAGTTGCAAGTTTGATAAGATTGGAAGGAGGAATTGGCAATTTATCCTCATCACCAAGGTCGCTCGATATAAAAACAGTTCCGCTCGAACTTAATAAAAATGCACCACGCAGATTGCGCCCTATAGCATGACGCGTTAATTGCATCCTATATTCAGCTGGATTACGCTCCAAAAGCCTTTTGTTATCAAGCGCAAATGCCATAACGTAGGACAAATTTTTCAAATTTTGCAGCATTTCATCTGCATAAGCATTCGCTAAATCAATAGAAGAATCTACAATTTGCCGTGTTGTTGTATCAAACCATCGATCAAGTCCTAAATTCAGTGCAGGACCGGATACCAGAGCAACAGCAACAGCCGGCATTGTTGCAACAAGTGCAAACAAAGAAATAAGGCGCACATGAAGACGGGAGCCCGCACGTCTTGAACGCCACGCACGCACGATAGGAATCATCTCATAAAAAACAATAATCACAAGCCCTAAAACCCAAACAGTATTAATTCCTATAAGAATAAGGGTTACAGATCTACTGGGAACAACAGGGGTTAACCCAATGAGAATAATAAACGAAACAGACGCTGTTAGCAAAGCTAACACAATAATTGTTATACCTAAAAAGATGTACACCTTGCTTAAGTGATACAACTCATCGTTATAAGTATCTTTATCTATATTTTGAAGATTCGTGACAAATATTGTATTCATGATTACCTTATATTGACCTCATCCCATCGTTTCCATATAACTTCCTGTAATAAAAATTGACAATACTAATACCACATTTACAATACAGCCAATCTAGCACATGAAAAAAGAACTTCTATATTCTGGAAACAAAATATCTTTAAAATAAAATGCGTTCAGTGATAGTCTACATGAGGAAATAAGATGCGCTTAACAAAACAAACAAATTATGCTCTCCGTATGCTCATGTACTGTGCAGATAATCAGGGATCTTTAAGCCGTGTTCCAGAAATTGCTAAAGCATATGCCATTTCCGAGCTTTTTCTGTTTAAAATCCTGCAACAACTTGTTGAAGCAGGTTTTATACAAACAGTACGAGGACGCAACGGTGGCGTCAAATTGGCTAAACCTGCAACAGAGATTTCGGTGGCTGACGTCGTTAAAGTAACAGAAGATAACTTTTCCATGGCAGAATGTTTCGATACTGCAGAACCTAATTGCCCATTAATAAATTTTTGTGGTTTAAGTACCGCACTTCAAAAAGCATTAAATGCTTTTTTTGATGTATTATCAGTTACATCTCTTGCTGATCTACAACAACTATCCTTTCAAAATAAATTAAAGATTGAAGATCGCAAAACAATCAACTAATATAATAAGAAGGAAATTGAAAATTTCTATCGCAGCGATAATATTGGCCGCTGGACGCGGTGAAAGAGTAGGATTTCCGCAAAAAATCCCAAAGCAATACCAGCTTTTGGGACAAGACCCTGTCATTTATCATACTATACATTGTTTTTTGCAGCATCCAGCCATAACAACGCTTATCCTTGTTATTCATCCAGAGGATCACAAAATCTGTGAACAAGCTATAAATGATTTTAAAGAACGTCTTATCATCGTTGAAGGAGGTAATACGCGTCAAATGTCAGCCTTATATGGGCTTCGTGCACTTAAAAATATTAAACCAAAATATGTTCATATCCATGATGGTGCCCGTCCCTTTGTCAAAAGGAATCTTCTCGAGAAAATCCACGCCACTATCAACCATCAAGAAGGTGTTCTTCCCGTTCTCTCCGTTTCTGATACCCTCAAACGTATAAATAAGGCACACTATGTTACAGAAACAATTCCACGTTCTTACCTTTATCATGCACAAACTCCCCAGTGCTTTCCCTTTGAAAATATCTTAGCTGCCCATGAAAAAGCAAAACAAGCTGGTAAAAAGAAGTTCACTGATGATTCTGAAATCGCCGAATGGTTTGGAATTCCTATGCGCACTATTCCCGGAGATCCTAACAACATAAAAATTACTTGGCAGAAAGATTTTGATACTGCACATTTATATCTCCAAAAAAAAATGCAAATATTTCCTGATATCCGCATCGGAAATGGCTATGATGTTCACTCTTTCGAGGAAGGAACCTCTCTTATATTATGTGGCATAAAAATTCCTTTTCATAAAAAATTAAAGGGACACTCTGATGCTGACATTGCTCTTCATGCACTAACAGATGCGCTCCTCGCTACACAAGGTGCGGGAGATATTGGTACTCATTTCTCTCCCACTGATCCTCAATGGAAAAATGCATCATCGGAAATTTTTCTACGTCACGCTGTTGATATTATTAAACAAGCAGGTGGTCGTATTGCCAATGTTGACATCACACTGATCGCCGAAAGACCTAAAATTACACCTTATCGACAACAAATGATAGAAAATCTTAAGAGGATCCTTAGGGTTTCACTTGATCGAATCTCTATTAAAGCTACAACAACTGAAAAACTCGGATTTACTGGTCGCGAAGAAGGCATTGCAGCTCTTGCAACAGCTAGTGTCCTTTATCCAGGAGAGATCCCAAAATGACATATTTTTGTGAAAAACAAGCATCTGCAGTCCTTACAGCTTGCCGTAAAAAAAGTTTGCTTTTAACAACTGTTGAATCTTGTACAGGAGGCCTCATTGCAGCAAACCTTACAAATATTGCAGGATCATCAGATGTCTTCGATTGTGGATTTGTTGTTTACTCAAACGAATCTAAAATACGCACTGTTGGCGTATGTGCTAAGCTTATAAAAACATATGGTGCCGTCTCAAAAGAAGTTGCTCTTGCAATGGCTGAAGGTGGATTAGAATATTCACAAGCTGGAATTGCAGTTTCTGTAACAGGAATTGCTGGACCAGGAGGGGCATGTCCTGGTAAACCTGTCGGACTTGTGCATTTTGCAGTTGCTTACAAGAATCATAAAACCCTACACACAGAAATGCACTTTGGAAATCTTGATCGTAATGCCATCCGTTATGCAACGGTCGAAAATGCCTTAAATATGATTTTAGAATCTCTCAATTAATACTTCCTATATCCGCTCCTGATTTCAGGTTACCACCCTCACAACTCACAACTCACAACATATAATACACACTCTATAACAAATTAACTGAATAGATTATGTTATCTGAGAGTTATAAATCTGATGCGCACGCATTTCAAAAGCATCAGTAAATTTGTGAAAAGCAATATCAAACATTGATCCCATCACTAATCCAAGCATTTTGCTTTTAAATTCATAATCAATAAAAAACTCTATATTACATGCATTGGTATCCTCAATGTGATAAAAGGCCCAACGATTTTCAAGATATCTAAATGGACCATCAATATATTTAACTTCTATCAGATTTTTTTTCGGCTGGAGAAATACCTGTGTTGTGAAAGTTTCTCGAATAACTTTATAGCCAACTGTCATGTCAGCAATAAGCAATATCTTGTCCCCACACTCTCTTCGAGAACGGATTATTAAAGCCTCACACATTGGTAAAAATTCAGGATAACGCTCAATATCTGAAACAAGATTAAACATTTCGCTAGCGCTATGGGCAACCTGCCGGTGTGTTGTAAAAGTCGGCATAATTATCTCTGCAAGGCAAATTTTTCATCACGCGCTTTTTGTAAAATTGCAAAATCATCCCCTGCATGATGAGAAGAACGCGTCAAAGGATTGGAAGCCATATGCAAAAAACCCTTTACTTTACCGATTTTTGAAAAAGAATCGAACTCTTCAGGAGAAACAAAACGAACAACTGGATGATGTTTCCGCGTAGGCTGCAAATATTGCCCAATTGTCATAAAGTCAACATCAGCAGAACGCAAATCATCCATCAATTGAAGAATCTCATTTCGTCCTTCTCCAAGACCAACCATAAT
The DNA here is from genome assembly GCF_037070895.1 of Bartonella vaga. Lineage (NCBI taxonomy): Bacteria > Pseudomonadati > Pseudomonadota > Alphaproteobacteria > Hyphomicrobiales > Bartonellaceae > Bartonella > Bartonella vaga. The sequence goes on along the minus strand of NZ_JAYMZK010000002.1, from coordinate 175,691 downwards.
TCCTGATTTTGTGAAAATTGTTGGATCGAGTTCTTTAACACGCTGTAATAACCGAAGCGAATGAAAATAACGCGCTCCCGGACGAACCTCTAAATATTTAGAAGGAACTGTTTCCAAATTATGATTAAAAACATCAGGCTTAGCAGCAACAACAATTTCTAACGCTCCATCTTTATGGCGAAAATCAGGTGTAAGAACTTCAATTGTTGTCTTAGGCGCTTTTCTACGAATAGCATAAATAACTCTCGCAAAATGCTCTGCGCCACCATCAGAAAGGTCATCACGATCAACTGACGTAACTACGACATGCTTTAATCCCATCTGTGCCACGGCATCTGCCACACGTTCGGGTTCATTATTATCAACAGAAAGCGGAATACCTGTTGCAACATTGCAAAACGCACAAGCCCGTGTACATATTTCACCCAAAATCATAAAACTGGCATGCCGCTTGCTCCAACACTCACCAATATTTGGACAACCTGCTTCCTCACATACAGTTACTAATTTATTGGTGCGGACAACACCATGTGTTTCCTTATAGACTGGTGATGTCGGTGCTTTTACACGAATCCAATCTGGTTTTTTCTGCATAACACTATCTGGACGATGCGCCTTTTCAGGATGACGCAAACGCCGATTTGTAACCCTATCAACAACTGTAACCATTTAAGCCTCTACCTCATAGATATGGAGTGCCAAGAAAAATCAAGAAAACAAGATTTTTCATACAATACAGCTATTAAGCATTCAAAACTTGATCATATGCATCTAATACACTCTCTTTCATCATTTCTGATAACGTTGGATGTGGAAAAACGGTATGCATCAACTCTTCTTCAGTTGTCTCAAGATTCATGGCAACGACAAAACCTTGAATTAGCTCTGTTACTTCTGCCCCGACCATATGGGCACCAAGAAGTTGTCCCGTTTTTTTATCAAAAATGGTTTTAACTAATCCCTGATCTTCCCCTAAAGCAATCGCCTTTCCATTAGCGGAAAAGGAATAACGACCAATACGGATATCATAACCTGCATCTTTAGCAGCCATTTCTGAAAGTCCAACAGAAGCAACTTGTGGTGTGCAATATGTACATCCTGGAATTTTTTTCTTATCCAACGGATGAGCATTTTTTAAACCAGCGAGATGTTCAATACATATCACGCCTTCTTCTTCTGCTTTATGTGCCAACATAGGAGGACCAGCTACATCACCAATAGCATAAATACCTTCCACACCTGTCCAACCCCATTCATCAGTTACAATACACCCGCGATTGGTTTTTACATCTAGGGCTTCTAATCCAAGGTTTTCAATATTACCCTGAACCCCAACAGCTGAAATTAATCGGTCCGCTGTAATTTTCTTTATCTTACCCTTAACATCAATATGCGCAGTAACAAAATCAGAAGCTTTTTCAACCTTTGTTACTTTTGCTTCAGTAAAAATGTGGATACCTTTTTTCTCTAGTTGTTGTTTAACGAATGCTGAAATTTCAGCGTCTTCAGCCGGCATGATATGGGGCATCATTTCAACAACCGTTACCTCGGTTCCCATAGAATTGTAAAAAGAAGCAAATTCAATGCCAATTGCTCCAGAGCCCATGACTAAAAGTGACTTCGGAATTACTTGCGGAATCATAGCCTCAAAATAGGTCCAAATAAGTTTTCCATCTGGCTCAATATTGGGAAGAGAACGAGGACGTGCACCAGTTGCAATAATTATGTGTTTTGCGCAATAAGAACCCTCTCCTAATGTTCCCTTAGGTACTGGATTTTGGGGTTGCATAATTGGCTTTGAAGATGGAAAAACCATAATTTCTGCCGGCTGATTTCCTTTGGTTGCCTTAGTAAGCTTCGCTTCTCCCCATATGAGATCAATTTTGTTTTTTTTCATTAAAAAATTAACACCAGCATTTAAACGCGCAGAAACACCGCGCGAACGTGCCACAACATCATTGATATTTGCCTCAACTGAACCGTTAAGCTTCAAACCATAATCTTTCGCATGTTCAGCAAAATGCTTTATTTCCGCTGAGCGCAAAAGTGCTTTTGTTGGAATACAGCCCCAATTTAAACAAATCCCACCCAAGTGTTCGCGCTCAACAATCGCGGTTTTGAAGCCACACTGCGCTGCACGAATTGCAGTTACATATCCGCCAGGCCCTGAGCCAATAACAATTACATCATAAAGATTTGCCACAGTCATTCCTCCATGGACATACAAAAAACGAACATGTACTTTCAAAACTTGAGACTAAGAGCAAACGCAAAGACACCCCCCTTGCATCCCTCACTATAAGTTTAACACAAATGTTTTTTACCAACATTAGAAGAGGTGACAATGCTACTAATCAAGTTCTTTAAATCCGTTTTTGTTATATTAACACACCACTATCACACATAACTATGTGAAGCACTTTTAAATTCCTCAAATCAACATCGCCAGTGGACTTTCAATCATTTTTTTAAAGGTTTGAGCAAGCTCTGCAGCTAACGCACCGTCAATAGCACGATGATCCGCAGAAAGTGTAACAGACATGACTGTTGCAGCAGTTAATGTATCATTTTTAACAATTGCACGCCGTTCGCCCGCACCAATCGCAAAAATTGTCGCATGCGGAGGATTAAGAATTGCAGAAAAGCTTTTTACACCATACATCCCCATATTTGAAACAGCCGTTGTCCCCCCCTGATATTCCTCCATTTTTAGCTTACGTTCACGTGCACGCTTTATCAAATCTTTCATCTCATTTGAAATCATTGACAAAGATTTTTCTTCTGCATGGCGAACAATTGGTGTAATTAACCCATTCGAAACAGAAACAGCGACCCCAATGTCACAATGTTTATGATGAAGAAGCCCCCCTTCAAGCCAAGATACATTAGTATCAGGAACAGCCTTTAAAGAAAGTGCCACTGCTTTAATAACCATATCATTAACTGAAATTTTATAAGCAGGCTTAGACCCTTCCTGCGTTTTAACCATCGGAGCCGCAGAATTTATTTGAGCACGTAATTCCAATAACATATCGAGCTCACAATCTACTGTTACATAAAAGTGCGGTACTTTTTGTTTCGATTCAACCAAACGCCTAGCGATTGTTGCGCGCATATTATTATGAGGTGCAAATGTATATTCATCCTCTTTAAAGAGTTTTAATATCTGTTTGTCAGAAGAATCTGCAGCTACAAACTGTTCAATTTGGAATGAAGAAGAAGCTCCCAAAATACCACTATTTACGGCTTTTTCTATATCACGCTTAATAATACGCCCATGCGGACCGCTACCAGAAATAAGCGATAAATCAAGACCTTTCTGAACCGCTAATCGTCGAGCTAAAGGAGAAGCAAAAAAACGCTTCGTCTTTTCATCTTGTTGTATTAATTGCCGCTCTGGTGATACATGAGATACATGTGTCACTACCTTTGAATCTGCTTGTTTCGTATTTTCTGATTCTTTGACAGTAAGCGAAGTAAGTTTTTTTTCTGTAACTTTTGCAGCTTCAACTATATCTTCACCTTCTTCTGCTAAAATAGCAATTAAAGTATTGACTTTAACTCCCTGTGTTCCAGAAGGAACAACAATCTTAGCGACTGTCCCTTCATCAACAGCCTCTACTTCCATTGTTGCCTTATCAGTCTCAATTTCAGCAATCACATCCCCTGAGGAAACCTTATCTCCCTCCTTAACATTCCACTTCGATAAGTTCCCCTCTTCCATCGTAGGAGAAAGCGCAGGCATTGTAATTTTAATGGGCATAGTGCTTTCCTTCGTTACGCTTTATAAGTCACAGCCTTAACGGCTTCAAGAATTTCAACAGTGCTAGGTAAAGCTAACTTTTCAAGATTAGCAGCATAAGGCATCGGGACATCTTTGCTAGCAACTGTAGCAACTGGTGCATCAAGATAATCAAAAGCTTGCTGCATAACCCGCGTTGCTATTTCAGTCCCAACAGATGATTGAGGATAGCCTTCCTCAACTGTCACCAAACGACCTGTCTTCTTTACAGAAGAAAGAATTGTCGGAAGATCCATCGGACGAATGGTTCGTAAGTCAATCAATTCTACATCAATACCAAGCTTTTCGATCTCCGGCAATGCTTGAACGGCATAATGCATCCCAATCCCACACGCCACAATCGTAACATCTTGACCAAGCTTATGAATACGTGCCTTACCAATAGGCAAAACAAAATCATCTATTTCTGGCACCTCAAACTGATAACCATATAAAATTTCGTTTTCAAGAAAAATAACAGGATTACAATCACGAATAGCAGCCTTTAGCAAACCTTTTGCATCTGCAGCACTATACGGCATAACAACTTTCAAACCTGGTATATGACTATACCAAGCGGCATAACATTGAGAATGCTGAGCACCAACACGTGCAGCCGCACCATTAGGACCACGAAAAACCATAGGAGCAGACATTTGCCCACCTGACATATAACGAGTTTTTGCTGCAGAATTTATAATTTGATCGATAGCCTGCATAGCAAAATTAAACGTCATAAACTCAACAATGGGACGTAACCCTCCAAACGCAGCACCAACTGCCAACCCTGCAAAACCATGTTCTGTAATTGGTGTATCAATAACTCGGCGCGCACCAAACTCTTCCAATAAACCTTGGCTAACTTTATAAGCACCTTGATACTCTGCGACTTCTTCTCCCATCAGAAAAACCATTTCATCACGCCGCATCTCTTCAGCCATAGCTTGATTAAGCGCTTCACGAACCGTCATCGTAACCATTTTGGTCCCTATAGGAATATCAGGATCAGATATAACATCAAAAGCAGGAGGGGAAGGCATTGATGAAGAAAAAGATGAGGATCCCGCCTCAGATTTTTGATGAATATTTAAAGAATTAGCATTCTGCGAAACATCTTCAGCACTTTCACCATCTTCTAACAATACAGCAATGATGCTGTTAACCTTCACACCTTCAGAACCTTCAGATACAAAAATTTTACCAAGAATACCTTCATCAATAGCTTCTACTTCCATCATTGCTTTATCAGTTTCAATCTCAGCAATTACATCACCAGAGCTAACTTTATCACCTTCTTTTTTGAGCCATTTAGATAACTTACCCTCTTCCATCGTTGGCGAAAGTGCTGGCATCAAAATATTAATAGACATATTCGCTCCCCTTGCGTCAAACTAAAACATCAGTATAAAGCTCAGAAGTATCCGGCTCTTTATCATTTTGTGCAAAATCTGCTGCATCAGTCACAATCGCACGCACTTCTTTATCAATAGACTTTAAATCGTCTTCGCTTGCCCAACCCTGTTTCAGAATCCGACTTTTTGCCTGATCAATCGGATCATGTTCCTCTTTTATTTTTTGAACTTCTTCCTTTGAACGATACTTTGCTGGATCAGACATAGAATGCCCTCGGTAGCGATAAGTCTGCATATCAAGAATGATTGGTCCTTTACCTGAACGTGCCCAAGAAATTGCTTCATCAGCAGCTCCCTTAACCACGCGAATATCCATACCGTCAACAACAATACCCGGTATTTCAAAAGAAATACCTCGACGAGAAAAGTCCGTCTCGGCAGATGCACGCGCAACTGACGTCCCCATAGCATACTGATTATTTTCAATAATATACACAACAGGAAGTTTCCAAAGGGAAGCCATATTAAAACTTTCGTAAACTTGCCCCTGATTTGCAGCACCATCACCAAAATAAACCAGCGTCACTTTATCTTTGCCAAGATATTGATTCGAAAATGCTAACCCAGTACCAATAGGAACCTGTGCACCGACGATACCATGCCCACCGTAAAAATTCTTTTCTTTAGAAAACATATGCATCGAGCCCCCTTTTCCCTTTGAAAAACCACCTTGACGCCCTGTTAACTCTGCCATTACACCACGTGGACTCATACCTACTGCCAACATATGTCCGTGATCACGATAAGACGTGATAACCTGATCACCTTCTTTTGCTGCCTTCAATGTTCCAACAACAACAGCTTCCTGCCCTATATAGAGGTGACAAAAACCACCTATAAGCCCCATTCCATAAAGTTGCCCCGCTTTTTCTTCAAAACGACGAATCAAAAGCATTTTACGGTAGGAACAAATTTCCTCTTCTTTTGTAAAATTAGCGGCTTGCACTACTTTTATGGTATCTGATAATTTAGGATACGCTACCGACGCAGAATTTTTTTTTAGCTGTTCTGCCATATTATACTCCCTTTTACGATTAAACAGAAATAACCTCTACAGACAAAAGTTACAAGCGTTATCACCAAGATCTGGTGATATCATAAGCAATTATTTCAAAATATTTTTTGAAATTAAGCATCTCTAACTTATTTTTATCATTTACAAGGGATTAGGATTGTTAATTCATTTGGCTTGGAAAAATTTAAACTCCCCCGAACATACTCATCTAACATATCCTTTTCAATATGCCCATTTCGTAAAAGAGCAATACGCTTTTCAATAAATATTTTTTCAGATTCCACTTTATGAAGTTCCTCTTCTAACTCTACAATATGTCGATTAACTTCAATGAGTGAATACAACCCATATTCACCATGATAAATGTGATAACTGAAATAGCTCAGAACTCCCACTGTTATAAATGGTAGTACAAAGCGCATTCTGATCGATCTGCGTTTTTGCTTTGTCCACATAAAATAGCACAGCCCTTACAGCACAATCATATTGATACTTTACCAAACTATGCACAAGTTCGATTAACACCTTATTACCAAATCCAGATGCTCAAATAATTTATTATATAAACTGGATACCCCTACAAACAAAGCTATACCATATTACCTATTTTAAATTATAATATTCTATTATATTACAATGTTCAGTATCCACTAATTTGGGGCTTTAGCTCATTTTGCTGCACCCCCCTTCTTAAAATGCTTATAAAATCAATAAATGTTCAAAGAACAGCCACAGTCAATCCAATGGTTGTTCCAGATAGAATGAAACATATTCCAATTTTAGAAATCATAAAGCGGTAAAGATCCAATATACTCAAAAACCAATACACAATCGCTAAAAACACTCTCGATAATCTTAGTGTCATTCGCTTAAGAAAGGCAAAAACAGACCTAATCACAGCATTTTTACATAAAAAACAATGGATAACAAGCTCTTAGCAAAGTTTTTCTTAACCAACTCAGGAACACAAATTTATAATGCTTACTATCATCTAAAACGATACAATATATATTGGTCAACGTCACTGCGTGAATACAATCCATACTTACCATGGCAAATGCGGTGACTAGGATAGCTTAAACACCATCACTAAAACAGTAATGTAAATCACACTTCAATCAATTTGCACTTCTGCTCTTCCAGATAAAATAGTACAGTACTTTAAAGCATCTTTATTTAACTGCAATTAATTTTTAATAATATATTATTATAAATGTATATATATAAAATAAACATTCTATTATAAGTTTAGTATATTTACCAAAAATGAAAGTAAACAACATTCACTGTAATTTATATTTCAATCGTATATTAAAAATGAGTTACATTATAATAAAAAATTTCTACCAATGTGTAATTTGATTCCCGTTTTTATCTGTAAATTTCCCTGCAACAATAACTATAAAGTCAATAATTGCCCAAATTCCAGTAATCATCACACCAACAAATGATAAAGATAAAACAAGCATTAAAGCACCGGTTCCCACTTTACCAACCATAAAACGATGAACACCAAACAGACCAGCGAACCAACAAATAAGTGCAAACATTACCCTTGAATGTTCTGCACCTTGTTGCAACAATGGAAAAACAGAATTGATAGTATCACCTTCACACACAAAATCAATTATATCGCCAATTCTAGGTGAATTTTTTCCTAACCAATCCCAAGTTGCAAATTGATAACGTTTACCATCATCCCCCGAAACAAGATAAGTTCCTTGATCTTGACTAATAATTATGCCTCTCATTTTCACCACCTAAAAGTTATTGCACATATATAATAAAAAACAATAGGTTAAACTAATAGATCTTTTAACTTGTGACTTTATTTTCACTTTTGTCAGAAATTCTCTAGTCGCAATAAGTATAAAATCAATCAGCATCTAAATTCCACTGATCATAAATCCAATAGAAATGAGCACAAAACACCTGTCCCAATTCTGGTAACCATAAAGCGGCGAATACCTAATATCTCTAAAAAAAATTAATAACACCATCACCGCATAAAAATCAACAATATCTCAGATCTCCTATAGAACTCTTTCTAACCAAACCGGGAATACAAACCTATAACCCTTACCATTATTACATGCAATTAAATAGCTTTCTTGATTTTAATTAACAACCACACCTTTCAACTTATCCCCTATGCAATTTTTTGCTAAAAATATTTATTAAATAATTAAATCATAATATAAAAATTAATATCTTATGCTTACAATCATCAACGATGCAAAACACCAGCATAATTTGCCTGTTCTCCTAGCATCTCTTCAATACGAATGAGCTGATTGTATTTTGCTAACCTATCTGAGCGTGCAAGTGAACCAGTTTTAATTTGCCCACAATTCGTTGCAACCGCAAGATCAGCAATGAAAACATCCTCTGTTTCACCTGAACGATGAGATATGATAGCACGATAACCTGCTTTATGAGCTGTTTCTACGGCATCAAGCGTCTCACTTAACGTACCAATTTGATTAACTTTAATAAGAATAGAATTAGCAACCCCCATCTTGATGCCATCACGAAGGCGAGCTGCGTTAGTAACAAACAAATCATCACCAACAAGTTGACATTTTTTACCAATTGAATCAGTAAGTAATTTCCAACCTTCCCAATCATCCTCAGCCATCCCATCTTCAATCGTAATAATGGGATAAGTCTGAACAAGATGAGCCAAATAATCTACCTGCTCTTCAACATCACGACGCTTCCCTTCACCTTTATACAAATAAGAACCATTGTGATAAAACTCTGTTGCAGCGCAATCTAAACCAATAGCAATTTGCTCGCCTGGCTTGTATCCGCATGCCATGATAGATTCCATAATTAAATCAATTGCTTGCTCAGCACTTTTCAATTGAGGTGCAAAACCACCTTCGTCACCAACATTAGTATTATAACCTACATCCTTTAAACGTTTTTTTAATGTATGAAAAACTTCAGCGCCGTAACGTATGGCTTCTTTCAATGTACCTGCCCCGACAGGAATAATCATAAATTCTTGAAAATCAATGGGGTTATCAGCATGAACACCACCATTAATAATATTCATCATTGGTGTCGGCAGAACGCATGCCTGAATACCACCAATATAACGATACAAAGGTAAAGACAATGACTCTGCCGCTGCTTTTGCAACAGCTAATGAAACACCAAGAATAGCATTAGCGCCAAAACGTTCTTTATTTGACGTTCCATCCAAAGCAATCATCGCTTGATCAATAGCCCTTTGATTTCTCGCATCTTGCCCACAAAGTTCCTCAAAAATTTCCCCATTTACCGCAGTAACTGCTTTTTCAACACCTTTTCCTTGATAGCGCGTACCACCATCGCGTCGCTCTACAGCTTCATGCAAACCCGTTGACGCTCCAGAAGGAACAATAGCACGACCCAAAGCTCCATCTTCCAAGTGAACATCAACTTCCACCGTTGGATTACCTCTGCTATCAAGAACTTCACGCCCAATAATATCAACAATGACACTCATGTAAATTTCCTTACATAACAAATTAACGCACCTTAAATTCCATAATGATGGAATATTTTCTATAATTATGGCTTCAATTTACTTTTTTCGACAAGTAATCAAACTCCATTAGAGTCTCAAGCAATCTCTGTAATTTATCAATTTCAATCATATTAAGCCCATCAGAAGGCGCATTATCTGGATCTTGATGCGTTTCTAAAAAAATACCGGCAACCCCAACAGAAACAGCTGCACGCGCCAAAACTTCAACAAATTGACGCTGCCCACCAGATGAATTACCTTGACCACCCGGCTCCTGAACAGAATGCGTTGCATCAAAAATTACAGGGGCTCCAAATGAACGCAAAACAGGCAATGAACGCATATCAGAAATAAGTCGATTATAACCAAATGAAGTGCCACGCTCACAAAGCATAACATTAGGATTGCCGCTTTGAGTAACCTTTTTTAAAACATTCTCCATATCCCATGGAGCTAGAAATTGACCTTTCTTGATATTGATAATACGTCCCGTTTTGGCTGCTGCTACCAAAAGATCTGTTTGACGGCATAAAAAAGCAGGTATTTGCAAAACATCTACCGTTGAAGCCACAGCAATACACTGCTCTTCTGTATGCACATCGGTCAAAACGGGGCATCCAAACTCCTTTTTTAAATCAGAGAAGATAGCTATCGCTTTTTCAAGACCAATGCCACGTGCCGCACTAAGAGACGTCCTATTAGCTTTATCGTAGCTAGATTTATAAACAAACCCAATACCAACTTGATCTGCAACTGCCTTTATCCGACCAGCCATTTCAAAAGCATGATCTCGACTTTCCATCTGACATGGACCTGCAATTAAAGAAATAGGCTCTTCATTTGAAAAAACAACATTGCCAACTTTTACAACTGTATTTGGTTGAAACATTTTATTCCTCAAAAGCCAATAACTAAATTTATAAACTAAACCAACCTACTTTGCTCTATCGTGGCTTTAATAAAAGAAGAAAAAAGCGGATGTGGATCAAATGGACGTGATTTTAGTTCTGGATGGTATTGAACACCAATAAACCAAGGATGATCTGCATATTCTATTGCTTCTGGTAAAATACCATCAGGAGACATACCAGAAAAAATTAAACCGCATTGTTCTAGTTTATCTTTATAAGCAATATTTACCTCATAACGATGACGATGTCGCTCAAAAATCCTTGTCATTCCGTAAATTTCGGCAATATGACTATCTTCTTTTAATTCAGCGAGAAAAGCACCAAGACGCATTGTGCCACCAAGATTGTCAAGTTGTGTGCGCTTTTCAAGAACCTCCCCTTTAAGCCATTCTGTCATTAAACCTACAACTGGATTCTCTGTATTACAAAATTCACTTGATGAAGCATTCTCAATTTGTGCAATATTGCGCGCAGCTTCTATACAAGCCAATTGCATCCCAAAACAAATGCCTAAAAATGGAACCCTACGCTCCCGCGCAAATTGAATTGCTCGAATTTTTCCTTCTGCACCACGAGCTCCAAAAGCACCAGGAACCAAAACTCCATGAACTTTTTGTAAATAGGACGCAGGATCTTCTCTTTCAAAAAGCTCTGCATCAATCCATTCAATATTAGCTTGCACTTTATTAGCCAAACCACCATGTGCAATCGCTTCAATAAGGGACTTATAAGCATCCTTCAATCCCGTATATTTCCCAACAACAGCAATTGTAACTTCTCCTTCGGGATGATGAATCCGATGAGTAATTTCTTCCCAACAATCCATTTTGGGTTTAGGAGCCGAATCAAGCCCAAAAGCGGAAAGAACCTCTGAATCTAGTCCCTCTTTATGATAGGCCATAGGAACATCATAAATTGTCAACACATCCAACGCCTGAATAACCGCACTCGGACGAACATTGCAAAAGAGCGATAATTTGCACCGCTCTGTTTCTGGAATAGGCCGATCTGAGCGCACCAATAAAATATCGGGAAAAATACCAATTGATTGTAATTCTTTGACGGAATGTTGTGTTGGTTTTGTTTTTAATTCACCAGCTGAAGAAACATAAGGCATTAATGTAAGATGTACATAAACAACATTCTGCCTTGGCAATTCGTTGTGAAGCTGGCGAATCGCTTCTAGAAAAGGCATTGCTTCAATATCGCCAACCGTCCCACCTATTTCACACAAGACAAAATCAAACTCTTCATTTCCTGTAGTAATGAATCTCTTAATTTCATCTGTAACATGAGGAATCACCTGAACTGTCGCTCCCAAGTAATCACCACGCCGTTCTCGTTCAATGATATTGCGATAAATGCGTCCGGTTGTAATATTATCCTGGCTATTCGCAGAGCACCCAGTAAAACGCTCATAATGACCAAGGTCAAGATCAGTCTCAGCACCATCATCGGTTACAAATACTTCACCATGTTGATAAGGTGACATAGTGCCTGGATCAACATTCAAATAAGGATCAAGTTTGCGAAGCCGCACACAATATCCACGAGCTTGTAATAGCGCAGCTAACGTAGCTGCTGCGATGCCTTTCCCAAGAGAAGAAACCACACCACCAGTAATAAAAACATAACGTGTCATGAGCTCATGGTGATAAGCAGTTTATAATGATTTTTCCAGTAAAAAATGCAAAAAGAAACAATTTTCTTCCATAAAGTTAAAAAGGCGAGACAAGCACCTTTTTAAAAGCTATACTCTCTCGAAAAACTACTCTGTAGCGTTATTGGGGACTGGATCTTCAAGAATTGGGGGAACTGGAGTTTCATCGCCAAAGTCTGTAGACTGTTTTTGTTCCTGAGATGGAGCAATAGCACCGCCGAGCTGTTCAAGAATAGACGGTTGAGATTTTTCAGGTGATAACGGTGCTGTTCCTGAAATTCCTTCATTTGTAGAGTTCTTCTCTGAATTAACCGGAATATGCTTGAGAACATCAGAACTAAAATTTGATAGACTCCACACCACAGTAAGTCCAATAGAAACTGCAAAAAAGCAACCTGCCAAAATAGCGGTCAAACGTGTTAACGGATTTTTTGCTCCACGAGTCTTCATCAAACCAGAGCCATGGCTAACACCAAGCCCACCACCTTCTGACGGTTGAATTAATATAACGACAACCAAAGAAATAACAATTAAAAAATGTATAACAATAAGGACTGTTTGCATAAACCTTGCTCTTCAAATAACTATTCACAGCTATTTACACATAAATAGCCCATAATCCAAGTAAGAAGTGAAATTTCTCTATTACAATTTACGATAAGCATCGCAAATAGATAAAAAGTCAACCGCTTTTAAGCTTGCTCCACCTATCAGAGCACCGTTAACATGATCAAGGCTCAAAAGCTCAAATGCATTTGATGGTTTTACTGATCCGCCATAAAGCAAACGTATTTTATTCCCTTCGTCACCAAAACGAGAGCGCATCTCATCACGAATAAAGTTATGCACTTCTACAACATCTGCTGGACTAGCCGTATTACCTGTACCTATAGCCCATACAGGTTCATAAGCAATAATTACATTCCCTGCTGTTGCATCATCCGGCAAAGATTCCTCAAGCTGTTGTGTCAGCACATCTAATACTTGATTATTTCTGCGTTCTTCCAGCGTCTCACCAATACAAACGATAGCAACAAGGCCTGCTCGCCACACCGCTTGCACTTTAGCACAAACAATTGCATTATTTTCCTTATACACTGTGCGACGTTCAGAATGTCCAATAATAACGTGGCTTGCTCCTGCTTCTTTAAGCATAAAAGCTGAAATATCTCCAGTGTATGAACCATAATCATCAAAATGACAATCTTGTCCTCCTAAAAGAAGATTGGCACCGCTCAACGTATCAGAAGCACGCGATAAAAGTGTTGCTGGAACACAAATAAGTGCTTCAAACAAACGACCTAAATCAGAGCTAACACCAGCGGCAATAGCGCGCAACTCCCCAAGAGATTCACTGGTTCCATTCATTTTCCAATTTCCGGCAATAAAAGGCTGAATATTTAGAGACATATTTTACCTCAGAGCTATCCCAACACATTGTTCGTCTTTAGGTACCAGATTATAGAATGAAAGCAAATCTTTAAGCTTGCATCTTTTGCATCTTTATTGCAAATTTCATTGCTGCTTTGATAATAACCATGCAAAAAAATGGAATTAAACGATGCTTGACGTCATAAGAAATACTACAAGTTCTTTGGTTTTCAGGATTTTTCTCGCTATTTTGCTCTTGTGCTTCATACTTTTGTGGGGAACACCACAGTTATACACCGAAAATGAAAAAAACCTTATTACTGCTGGAAAGTCCACAATAACCATCGATGATTATCGCCTCGCACTCGCTGATCAAAGCTTGCGTCTTGCACTTGCATATCACCTTGGACGAATGTTTACAGAAAATGAAATGCAGAAATACAAAATACCTGATTTTGTTTTTAATCAATTGCAACAAAATGTACTGTTTGATGAACAAGCACGTAAAATGAAAATTAGTCTTTCAAAAGACGCAATAGGCCGTATTCTTGCCTCTAATAATATGTTGAAAATAAATGGTGTTTTTGATAAAAATTTGTTCCGTAACTATCTACAAAATTTGCACACTAACGAACGTAATTTTGTTGATTATTACATCAAAAAAGAAAAGCGCAATCAGCTTGTTTCTGCTTCACTATCTGGAATGAAAGCACCAGATCTCTTTTACAAAGCACTGGCTCTTTATCAGGGTGAAACCCGTATTGCGGATTATCTCGTTATTGATCTAAAAGACAAAAAAACAATTCCTGATCCCGATCAAGAGACATTGCAAAAGTGGTTCAAAGCTCATCAGAATAAGTTTCGTGTCCCGGAGTACCGTACTGTTTCTTTATTATCTATGACTTCAACTGAGCTTGAAAAACCTCAAGATATCTCAGCAGATGAAATCAAAGCTTATTATACTCAAAATGCCTCGCATTTTATTGCTCCTGAAAAGCGTACAATTGAAGAATTGAGATTTCGTACACGCGAAGCTGCTGATAATGCAGCCCAAAAAATGGCAAACGGATTGAGTTTTGATAAGCTAGTTGCGGCTGAAAACAAAACTCTCAATGACATAAAAAAGGGGCCTCTAACAGAAAGTGAACTTCCTCATTATCTAGCATCCGAGATTTTTGAACTCAAACAAGGACAAGTCAGTACCGTAATCAATGATCTACAAGGTCCTGTTATTATTCGTGTAATACATATTGAACCTTCAGCCTCTATTCCCTTTGAAAAAGTAAAAGACGATATTCGCCAAAAACTTGCCAAAAATCGTGCTATAGATGATATAAATAACAATTATACCGAAATTGAAAATGCGCGTTTTGAGGGAGTTTCTCTTAAGGAGCTTGCTGATCAATATAAATTGCCTATGCGCACAATCACCATTGATAAAACAGGAAAAACAATGGAAGGTGTGATGTTCACCGATTTACCCGAGTCCGAGAAAGATGCTTTACTAAATTCCATCTATCAATCAGAGGAAAATATCGATCTTGATCCTCTTTTTCTTCAAAAAGGTGGATACCTTTGGTATACAGTAGATAAAATTATCCCAGCCCGAGATAAAACGCTTGAAGAAGTCAAGAAAGATGCGATTTCTCAATGGAAAAGTGAAGAAATTCAACGTCTTCTTGATGAAAAAGCTCAAAATACTCTCAAACAGCTCACTGAAGGGAAAAGTCTTCTTTCTCTTGCCCGTACACTTGGTGTTACAAAACAAACAACGCAGATTCTACGACGTCAGGATACATCTGAAATCCTTGGCGTTGAAGGTGTTAACGCATTATTTTCTGGCCCAAAAGGTCATTATGGTATAGTAAAAGGTCCAGTCGCAACAAATCGTATCGTTTATCAAATAAAGAGCGTGACAAAACCTCAAAACATCACTCCTAATACTCTTCCATACAATATCCGTGCTAATATGGATATGATGATAAAAGAAGATCTAAAGCTAGAAATGCTACAAATTGCTAAAAAAGAACATCCTTTAGAAATTAATAATGCTGCTTATAATAAAATCTTCAATACTCTCCAGTAAAAATGTTGTAACTGAGTGTGATGTTTATTAATAATAATCGCAAATAGAGCTGCTATAATAGTCAAAAAGAAACTTAAGTTTCTTTTTGACTATTATAAGGATGGGTAGCGTTTGTATAAATAATAAGATTTTTTGCGACTTCACAATTTTATATAAAAACAATTGGATCTAAATCAAAACTACTGCTGTGAACTTTAAAACGTTTACTGATTTTCCTATTCCTGATAAAATTTTTTGTCCTTATAAAATCTTTGGAGAGCTACCGCTTATTGCTGCCCTTGTTATCAACCAATAACGATGAATCAGTGATAAAGTTGCACTCTCTTGAAAAAGTGCAGCTCCCAAATGTACCGCTTTTTCAAGAGATGCTGGTACAATTGCCAATGGAAGAAATGCTGGTTTAAGAAATTTAGGTAATACACTAGAATGTTCGTAAAATTTGGTATAATGATCTCGCGATAACGCTACCATAACTTCAACAATATGACATTTTTGTTTATCATTGATACGATTAAACTCTAAGTCCTTCCTATCCACCCCTACAGCTTTTAGCATATCAGACGGTAAATAATATTGATATCGCGATTGCATGAATGATAAAAGACGTAGCACACCACTTAATCCTTGAGCAATCCCCCCGTGTTCACAGGCATTTGTAAAATTTTGTGCCCCATTATGATCCAATATCTTGCAAGAAAGCTGTAAAATTATACCCGCTGTCTCGCCACAATAGAACTCAAGATCATGAAGCGAAGATATCGGATTTTGATAAAGCGTTGAAATATGCGCATCACAGTAACGTAAAAAAGATGTCTTAGGTAAATTAAAAAGCGTCATTGCTCTAAGCAAATCACTCAAAATCGGACTATTTTGACCATTTTGCATTTCATCATTAGCAATAGAGTTATACCACCAACGTAATCGTATCTCACCAATAAGCGGATCGTGTACACTTTCACGAATACGAGACACCTCTACATTAAAAGCGTAAAGAGCAGCTAATGCTCTGCGTTTTTTTTTAGGTGCAAACAAAACTGATATATAGCGATCACGATCTGTAGCACGTAAAATATTAAGACAATAAGGAAGGGAATCTAACATTTTGACACCTATTAACTTCCTCTTTTAGAAATTAACATTTTATTTTATTCGTATTTGAAGATAATAAATAAGTGAACAAAACCATATGAGTAAATCTTCAAATGCGCCTTTACAGTGTATTACAATTTAATATCTTTTTTCTAAGCATTTTTTTGTCTATGCTAAAAACCTAAATGATCTCCCTCCACAAAGCTTGACCTATAAACTGCAAAACTTCAACATCACTCTACAAAGCAAAAAATATTGATATGAAGTAAACCTTCAATTTTTTATTAAAATGAAATCCTATATCCTAAAAATTTTAAAATTTATGAGATAAATTGTTTTGTAAAAGCTGGAAAGAATGCAGATAGTTTGAAGATCCAACATAAAATTTAGAACAATTTTATGTTATTTCATACTTTAAAGGAATGTACACCTGATGATCTAGCAATTGATAGATTACCAAAGTTCTTTCCTTGCCCCATGAACGAACAAACTTAAACTGTTGAAAAATGCTATTGAGCTATTCATGATTAAGGAATTTATTGATAAACAGTTTATCATTCTACCGCAAATAACAACGCAGCTACTGCACGATTTTCAGCTAATAAAACATTAAATGTGCGCACTGCTGCTCCCGTACTCATTGTATCTGATGAAATACGCTTTTCCGCTAAAAGCATCCGTAACTCTTCAGGTAAGCGCAATAATTCAACCCCAGTACCTATTAATAAAACTTCAATCTTAAATGATTCCTTTAAAATACGAGACATATCTTCTTGGGTGGGAATAGGGCTTGCCATATCAATACCATAAATACCTGATGGTACACAAATTATAGAACCTCTATGCGACATATCAGCAAAACGAAATCCACCATTTCCATAAGCATCAATAGGAACACGCCCTGGAAAATGTGCTTCACGGATTTGGATTGCGCGAAACATAAGTAAGCATCCTCTATCTTTAGAAACCCAATTACATTTTTCTTTATTGCTTAAAGCCACGTAAAGAACTTATAATAAGTACTGATATATTCATTGTACGCTGTGTAATAATGTCGCAAAATCTTTTATACAAAATACTCTTTTAGCAATACAATAAATATATGAAAAATTCATAATAAGCTGTAGTTAAACGCTGCATCTATTTAAACAAACTCATCTTTAAAAGAGAAACTTATCTCAGCTTATTTGCGCAAAAAACCGGTATCATACAAAAACAATAACATTCTTCAAAAATAGAAAAATTTCCCGAAAAACTCCACAAACAAAAGGCTCCTTTCTCGGCTATAAAAATCTTTCTCTAATGATATCATTTTTATACAAAAGCCACAAACTTTTATAAAAATGCGTTGTAAAAAAACATAATAAACTGCAATTATATTTTTAAGATTCTTTTCCCTTTGACATAGTTTTTTTCTCTTTAGAAATATCCACATTTTCCTTCA
Source organism: Bartonella vaga (assembly GCF_037070895.1). NCBI lineage: Bacteria > Pseudomonadati > Pseudomonadota > Alphaproteobacteria > Hyphomicrobiales > Bartonellaceae > Bartonella > Bartonella vaga. The sequence continues at coordinate 157,405 of NZ_JAYMZK010000002.1, read as the reverse complement.
TTGCAATTTTAGACTTAGATTTTCGCGGCTTTTTTGTTTGAGCATTAAGTTTCGATTTTTTTTCAGCAACCGGTTCACCTTTAACGCGTACATCGGTTAATGTTGAACGAACAACGCGAATATGCATACCATCACCAATTTCAACTTCTAATTCACCGCTCTCATCGTAAACCTTTATAACCTTTCCGATAATACCACCACCCGTTATAACTGTATCACCCCTGCGCACAGCATTAAGCATTTCCTGCCGCTTTTTCATTTGCGCACGCTGTGGGCGAATCATAAGAAAATACATAATTGCAAAAATCAGAATGAATGGGGCGAAACTAAGAAGTGAGGTTCCATTGGAAACACCGTCTGCAACTTGAGCATAAGCATCAGTAATAAACATTTTTATCTCCTATATTAAACTTCAGGTATTTCCCTACTCTACTAAAATAAACTCTTAGTTCAAAAAAGCTTTCCTAGAGAATTATCCCACGAAACAACAACTGAGTACTGTAATCATAACTTTATAGAAAGGCAATAAATTCTTAAGAGACAAAAGACAATGAGAAAAAAACTTTTTAAAAATAGATTTATTTTTCTTTATATAACATAAATATCTTCACTAATTAGAGAAATAAATAGTAGAAAATAGTCTTTTCCTCTTCGATGAGCTCAACTTTTGACTCTCATGCGATGTGTGATGTGTGATGTGCTTGTTAAAATACTATTGGTTACGCAAATTAATTGTTTTTCTTGAAATCTGTATAGACTACAGATTTTTAAAATACAGTCATCATAAATTAGTTTTCCAAATATTTTATAGGGTCAACAGGTAATAAATCCTTATACACCCCAAAATAAACACGTGGAATTTTAATATTTCCTGAAACACCAGACTTAGCAATCTCATCCCCACGTCGTATCCTTTGTCCTTTATTAACAACAAGCTTACTATTAGATCCATAAACAGTAACAATATTGTTTTCATGCCGGATCATAACAACGTTGCCGAGTTCTTTCAATCCATCACCTGCATAGATAACAACACCATTTTCCGCAGCTTTTACAGATGAGCCTTCAGGCACAGAAATGTCTATACCTCGATTAATTGTAGTTCCTTTTTTTTGACCAAACTGGCTTAATAAACGTCCTCGCACTGGCCAACGCATCTTGGCAATTCCTGTGGCTTGCGGAGTAAAAACATTATCCTTATTCTTTATAGCATCCGAAAAACTAGTTTCATGACTCAATTGCGTTATTTGCCCAGAAGAATTCTTCTCAATATTTGTATTTTCCCCATTTATCTCTGCAGAGGGTACAGTTACTATCGAAGTTCTATTTTTATAAGGTTGAGCTCTTTTATAACCTATGGAAGACATCGATTGAGCCTGAAATGAAGGTTTTGTTGTTGATCCCCTCCAATCATCCTTGTGGATATTTGAAGCGGCTAATGTATGCTTGCTTGGGATCATAAGAACCTGACCAATATAAATGGAATTACTGCTTATACCATTTGCTAATTTTAATGACTCAACACTGACCCCTACTTGCCGTGCAATGCTTAATAATGTATCCCCATTCTGTACAATGTAAGAATTTTTCTGAAAAACAGGAAAATGGTCCATTTGTGAACGGGACAATGTGCCAAGATTGCGTGGCAATGCTCCCATAACCTGACGTTCCGGAGAAGATGTCGCGTCTTGTCGTGAATAATTATGTGGAATATTTCCATCAGATAACGAATCAGCACTTGACTCTACGGGGGGCAATTCAGTGCTTTGTATTATGCCACTATACGATAGCATTTGCGGATTTACAGGAGTTGTAGACATATTTGAGCGAGTAGATACCGTATGACTAGAAAAATTATGAGTAAAACGCTGCGTACCGGAACTACACCCAAAAAAAACCGTTACCACTGCTAAACAAGCTATTCTCCAAAAATTATGCCTAAAAACATTATCCAAAACTTTTAAACACATAGTTTTGCTCACTCATCAATGCTCAACTCATTCTATTAAAGCTTTTTAGTATTACCTAAGAGTTAAAATTAGATATTTTATTCATAAATATCTCTATAATAAGCTCAAAGCGGATTTATCGTGAATTAAAAAGCTAAAACAGTTTGCTTCATACCTTTAATTTTAAAATTAAAGTATTTCTGCAATGCCTTTAATAAAGGGCTGATAACGTACTTGAAACATTTCTAAACATTCAAATTGACTGCCATTTTTTGTATAACGCGTTACTTTTTGTACCCCTTCATTGGGTCCTATCGCTTGAATAAGAATCCCATTTTCAGCTAAAAGCTCTAAAAATTCCCTTGGTTCATCAGAACGTGATGGCCAAATAAGAATACGATCAAATGATCCAAAATCTGTAACAGGACAGCTTCCGTCAATCTGATGGAGAACAATATTTTCAATTCCCAAGATTTGAAATTTTTGGCGCGCTAGATTAATCAGTGTTTTATAACGATCAATTGTTGTGACACGGTCACTTAGACACGCCATAAGCGCAGTACAAAAACCAGATCCTGTACCAATTTCTAAAACACGATGCTTTTTTTTTAACGACAACGCAGAAAGAATCAAAAGCTGCTCTTCCAAACGCTCAATATATTCACCACACTCAATTGGAATAACTTTATTATCATAAGCACTGTTTAACCAAGGAGCAGAAACAAACTGTTGACGCGGAATTTTCTCAAATGCTGCAAAAAAGCGCACATCATCAATTCCTTTACTGCGCATTTTCAATACAAGGCCAGCCAATTCTTCACGAAATTGTAAAATACTTTTCTGCCCCATAGTGTCATTCGATCTCCAATGGAATAGCTACCTTACTGTATATAAAACCTCTTTTTCCTAAAACAGCAAAACTTCGCATTTGTATACCAGCATCTTTCAGCAATAAACACATACCGGCTCTCCTCTTGAAAAATTACATAGTAATACAACGTACGCCTTTCATATAGGGTTGTAAAACATCCGGAACAATAATTGATCCATCAGCTTGCTGATAATTCTCAAGAATAGCGATAAGACAACGTCCAACAGCTGTACCAGAACCATTAAGAGTATGAACAAAGTGTAATGCTTTATCACCTTCTTTACGATATCGAGCATTCATGCGTCGGCCTTGAAAATCCCCACAGACTGAACAACTGGAAATTTCACGATAACATCCTTGACCAGGAAGCCAAACTTCAATGTCGTAAGTTTTACGTGCAGCAAATCCCATATCACCAGTAGAAAGAACCACCGTACGAAAAGGCAAACCAAGACGCTTCAGCACCTCTTCTGCACACTCTGTCATACGTTCCAATTCTATTAAAGACTGCTCTTCAGTGGTAATTGATACCATTTCTACCTTCCAAAACTGGTGTTGACGCAACATGCCGCGCGTATCTCGACCTGCAGATCCCGCTTCCGAGCGAAAACAAGGCGTCAAAGAAGAAAATCGCAGTGGTAAATCTGATATCTCAAGAATTTCATTATTTACCAAATTAGTTAATGGTACTTCTCCTGTAGAAATAAGCCATCGGCCATCTATCGTCCGAAAAAGATCATCAGCAAATTTTGGCAATTGAGCAACTCCGTAAACAATCTCATCACGAACAAGAACAGGCACAGAAACCTCTGTATAACCATGCTCTTCAACATGTAAATCAAGCATAAATTGCCCCAAAGCACGTTCAAGTCGTGCCAATGCCCCTGAAAGTACTGTAAAACGTGCCCCTGATAAACGGCTGGCTCGCTCAAAGTCCATCTGTTTAAGATTTTGGCCAAGATCAAAATGTTCCTTTGGTGCAAAATCCATTGTCGGAGCTATACCAAAATGTCTAATAACAACATTATCATTTTCATCTTTACCTTTTGGAACATCATCAAATGGAATATTCGGAAGTCTTGAAAGAGCTTTCTCAAAACTTTCAGTCAACCGCTTTTCCTCCACTGTAGCAGAAGACAGAAATGCTTTAATCTCTTCAATCTCAGCTTTAAGACGTTCACCCATTTCCTGATCACATGCAGCTAAAGCTCGCCCTATTTCTTTTGAAATCGCATTACGACGCTCCTGCGCCAATTGTACTTTAGCAACATGTGACCGCCGTTCAAAATCAAGTTTTATTAACTTTTCTGCTTGCGGCTCAATACCTCTATTTTTCAGTGCTTCATCTAATTTTTCAGGATGTTCACGAATCCATTTAATATCAAGCATAAAAATTCCTCATTTGCATCGTTTTTATTTGTTTCCTATCCCACAAAACATCGGCTTCTTCTACGAAGATTTTTTCTCTTTTCTTTCCATACAATAAGCAATTAAAATTGAAATCTCGTAGAGAATTACTGTAGGTAAAGCTACTGCAAACATAGTAAAAAGGTCTGATGGAGTTACGATCGCTGCAATTATAAAAGATATTAAAACAGCCCATTTTCGTTTATATACTAGACCACGATAAGTTACAAGTCCAACCCTCGTTAAAAGACTCGTCACGAGAGGTAATTGAAAAATCAAACCAAAAATAAGGATAAAAGATGTCATAAAGCTCAAATAATCTGAGATACGGACTACAAAATCTATTTTTAAATGGACATCCGGAAGAAACTGCTGAGAAAGACTAAACCAAAGCATTATCGGTGCCAACAAAGCATAAACAAATGCCCCTCCAATACAAAATAAAACCGGTCCACCAATAAGAAATGGTACAAAAATTATACGTTCATTTTTATAAAGTCCCGGTGCGACAAATCTATAAAACTGAAAAGTCGTGTAGGGAAAAGATAAAATAACTGCCCCAAAAGCAGAGAGCTTCATCTTCGTCAAAAAAGTTTCCCATACCTGCGTTGATTGCAAGCGAATAGCCTCAGGATCCCCACCTGATATTTTCATTGCCCATTGATAAGGCCATATCAAAAAATTTAAAATACAATCCTTGACAAGAAAACACACAATAAAGGCTATTAAAAATCCAATAAGAGAAGCAATAATTCGCTTACGGAGTTCAATTAAATGCTCTAAAAGTGATGCCTCATTAGCTTCAACTTCATCTTTCTTAACATTCATGACACATCTTCTTTATCTTTAGGAGTTACAGAAATGCTCCTAGAATTATGAAGATCAAAGGATACAGTGAAATTTTCATTGGCTCTATTCTTATTACATCCCAAAATTTTTTTATCGTTTTCTGATTTATAGTGCGGTGCATTTCCACAAAAATTATCGCGAATATCCCTTACTGCATCATGAATGGGATTTAAAACCTCTGTTAACTCTTTGCTTGGATTAAGATCACTGATATCCGGTAATGTCTTTCGCAAATCATCAAGCTCTGCCTGCCTGATTGCATTATCCAATTGATGACGAAATTCATTCGCTGTTGAATGCACATAAGCCATTGCCTTTGCTATTGTCTTAAGCAATTTAGGTAAATCTCTTGGTCCAACTACAACTATGAAAATAAGTAAGATCACGAGAAACTCTTGTCCATCAATCCCAAACATCACTTATCCTCAACTTTCTTGATTTGAAAAAATAATGTACAATTATAATTGCACCCTTATCGTTTTACCCGTTGCTTTTTTAGAGTAGATGTCTTCCCCCCTTTAGAGGAAAGAGAGTTTTTTTTGCGTACTGCTGTACGCTTCACTGATGACGATTCAAGTTGTTGAGGCTCAATATCAATTGTTTTAGAATAATCAACCATTTCAACCTCATCCTCGCAACTATCTTCCTCTTCCTTCATATTCTTTTTGAACGCTTTAATCCCTTTAGCAACATCACCCATTAATTCAGAAACCTTACCGCGCCCGAAAAGTACAAGGATAATTAATAAAATTACAATTAAATGTGTTGGTGAAAAAATATTACCCATCACTCTCTCTCACTGCTTTTAAATTTGATTTCATTTATTCACGCTCACTCTGAAGGAATGTGCAAAATATAACCATATTTTATTTGTATATTATCCTCTCAAGTTAAAGGCAATCATACGCTTTTTTATTGCAAATTGACTTTTTAGTTTCTTTTTCTTCTGTGCTTGGCATATTATAATAAACGTTCACTCCTTTAGTAAGTGTTGCAGAAATCTACTCTCACTTACTTTATAGAAAATATGCGCAGTTTTTGCCGCTAATAAATGGTCAAATTTTTAAAAATTATAAAATCGAGATATAACCCATTGCAACAAAAGCTCCCTTGCCTTGATCCCCTTTATAAAATTTTTTCAATGTTATAGCTCCTGGATAATGAAGCAGCAAAAATGGAAGCAAACATTGCACCCTCCCTCAATCAATAAAAACAATCGTCACGCTCACTTACTTCCCGTAAAAATGTAGTAAGCGCTTTGACGCCATCCGCCGCCCCTTTGATTGCGCGCAAATAACATAAAAATCCAAGGCATCTGCTCCATAATAAAGGATTTTTCTTCGTCTGTTAGAAAAAACCGGAAATATCAATAATCGCATCTTTTGCTTCTAACATGATTGCAATACCGCAATGCTTATTTACTCACTTTCACCCCATTTAGTTGAGATAATTCATTTTGCTACTCTCAGTTTTTAAAGTTATATTTTAATATAATACAAACAATCTAACCATTTCACACAGAGACGTAAAACTCGGGTTCCAACTAACAAAAATAATTACTTACAATACTTGCGTTAAAAATCTGTCTACCTATTAAGATAATGGTTTTTTTCCAATCTTATCCACAGCTTCACATAAGTTTTTTTAAAGAAAAAATCCTTTAATTTAATAGTATTTTTATCAAAAATTTAAACTGTACATATCTTAAGATCATTAATAAATTTATTAAGCAACACAAAAAATTTGCTGCAAAAGCTTTAGAAAATTTCTACTTCAGGTATTTATATTTTTTATCATTTTTCAGTTAAGACAGTGAGGATAAAAACTCTTCCATGAAAATAATTACCAATCCATGACACTGATATTTTTTAGATGTATATACTTTTTGATCAAGATATCTTTTGATCTCGACAAAAAACTCTTGTTAGTATAAAGGCTTTTATCCTATGTTAATAGAGAACTTAGTGAACAGTCATATATATGGTAAAATTTACTCATGAATTATCGCCATATTTATCATGCTGGCAATTTTGCTGATGTTTTTAAACACATTGTTGTCACTCGTATTGTAGAATATCTTAAACGTAAGGAAAAGGCTTTTCGCGTTATAGATACACATGCCGGAATTGGTATATACGACCTTTCTTCTTTAGAGGCACATAAAACAGGAGAGTGGCGCGAGGGTATCCAAAAACTTTTTTTAGCCTCTATACCAGAAGATTTAAAAGCACTCCTTTTTCCATGGTATGATATTATTGGTGCACTCAATAAAGGGAAAAAAGAAATCGTACTTTACCCTGGATCTCCTGTCCTTATTCGCAAATTACTGCGCAAACAAGATCGACTAACCGCAATTGAACTGCACTCAGAAGACTACAACACTTTGTCAAAAAATTTTGCCGGTGATTATCAAACAAAAGTCCTGCATTTAGATGGTTGGCTGTCTTTAAATGCCCATTTGCCACCAAAGGAAAAACGTGGATTTATCCTTGTCGACCCCCCCTTTGAAAAACCTGGTGAATTTTCCCGCCTTATTGAGGGACTAATGAAAGCGTATCGCCGTTTTCCTGGAGGAATCTATGCTTTATGGTACCCTGTTAAGCATAACAAAGAAATTAAAAATTTTCTTCACGCACTTTATCAAACAAGAATTTCCAAAATTTTACAACTAGAAATGCGTATTCAAGAAAACTCAGTACCATCTAAAATGATTGGATGCGGTATGACTCTTATCAACCCCCCCTATCTTCTAGAGGAAGAAATGAAAAAACTTAGTCCCTTTCTTATCCGCCATCTCGGAAAAGACAAAAACGCACGAATGACTTGTAAGTGGCTCCAGAAAGAACATTCGTTATGTTAAACCTTTCAGCTTTATGTCCACCGTCAATTAAAATCTTCCTTGTAAGAATCAAAACCATTCAACTTCTTAAAAATATTAAGCAATCAGCTCTTTTAACCTTATCGCATTAGCTCCAAATGTACCTCATAATAAATAGCACAGCTCTATCATTCTCATTGTCAATAAATAAGTTTAGCTAATTCGCAAACTATTTTCAGAGATCATCTGAATATTTTTTATGAAAAGTAATAACACTCAAATAAAATTAGCTCACGTCATAATGCGTTATTTATAGGAGTAATAACTATAAATACATCAAGATAGCTCTCTATGGATAAGAAGATTTCACATGAAAAATATATCACACTCTTGGATAAACTAAATGCTTCTGAAAAAAAACACAGCTTGTCATCAAAGTGAACGAGAAAAGCTCTCCTTTCTCTCTCTCGTTACATGGGACAATGCCAATCAAGACAAAAATAAAAAACAACCCAAAGGCGCAAAACTTATACAAGAGTTTGTCAAGCATCTTCCGCACAAACCTGGGGTTTATCGGATGATTGATGAAAATGGTGATGTTCTCTATGTTGGTAAAGCACGTAATCTCAAAAAACGCGTCTCAAACTACACTCGTGAACAAGGGCACAATAACCGTATTGCCCGCATGATTCGCGCAACATATCATATGGAATTTGTTATTACTCACACAGAAACAGAAGCTCTTCTTTTAGAAGCGAACCTCATCAAAAGGCTACACCCACGTTTTAATGTTTTACTACGTGACGATAAAAGTTTTCCTTATATCATTATTACTGATGACCACAGAGCACCTGCACTTTACAAACACCGTGGTGCCAGAACACGAAAAGCTCATTATTTCGGCCCTTTTGCTTCTTCTGAAGCAGTTAGACAAACAATCAGCGCTTTACAACGTGCGTTTTTATTACGCACCTGCACCGATTCAGTTTTTGAAAACCGTACGCGCCCCTGTCTGCTTTATCAAATTAAGCGGTGTTCTGCACCCTGTACATACGAAATTTGTGACAGAGATTATAAAGAACTTGTAAAAAAAGCAAAAGCTTTCCTTTCGGGAGAAAGCCAATATGTTAAAAATGATATAGTTAAAGCTATGCATAAAGCCGCAGAAAAACTTGATTTTGAACAAGCCGCAGATTATCGTGATAAGTTATCAGCACTCTCTCACATACAAAGCCATCAAAGTGTTAATCCTCAAACGATAAAAGAAGCAGATGTATTTGCAATTGCCCAGCAGGGAGGGGTAACCTGCATTCAAGTATTTTTTTTTCGCATGGGACAAAATTGGGGAAACAGAGCCTATTTTCCTAAAGCAGACCTATCTTTTTCTCGTACTGAAATTTTAGCGAGTTTTCTTGCCCAATTTTACGATGATAAGCCACTTCCAAAACTCATCCTTTTATCTGAAGAAATTGAAGAAAAGGCGCTTCTTACGGAAGCATTTAATCTCAAAGCAAATCGTAAGATATACCTCTCTTTACCCAAAAAAGGTGAACGAAAAACTCTTGTCAATCACGCCTATATCAACGCTCATGAAGCACTTAAACAAAAACTTGCTGAAACAACCACACATAAAAAATTACTTCAGGATCTTGCTGAAATATTCCAAATGCCTCATACTCCATACCGGATAGAAGTTTATGATAACTCCCATATTATGGGAACAAATGCAATAGGTGCAATGATTGTTGCAGGACAAATGGGATTTATTAAAAATCAATATCGTAAGTTCAATATTTTCTCAACTGATATCACACCTGGCGATGATTTTGGCATGATGAAAGAAGTCATTAAACGAAGATTTTCACGTCTTATAAAGGAACATGGTTTTCCAAATAGAAGAAATGATAAAAAAAATCAAGACGATGATTCTTTTCCTATTTGGCCTGACCTTATATTAATCGATGGTGGTGAAGGACAAATAAACAGTGTGCATACAATATTATCTGAATTAAAGTTAGATGATGTTATCACAGTCGTTGGGATCGCTAAAGGCTCTAAGCGTAACGCAGGACACGAACGGTTTTTTATAAAGGGAAAAGCACCCTTTAGACTTCCCGCACGTGATCCTATCCTTCATTTCTTACAACGTCTACGTGATGAAGCGCATCGTTTTGCAATTGGAACCCACAGAGCAAAACGAAAAAAAGCAGCATTTAAAAATCCGCTTGATAAAATCGAAAATATTGGTCCCAAAAGAAAGCGTGCGTTGCTTCATCATTTTGGGAGTTCCAAAGCTATTGCCGATGCCTCTCTAGAAGATTTAACAAAAGTCACGGGAATTTCCATCACCATTGCACAAAAAATTCATAACTATTTTAATCAAAAATAGGCTTGTTTCATAATCTTTGCCTTGTTACGCTTATGAAATAAATCATCTTTTATAAAGAACTGAAAATGCCTCTATGAAAAATCATATCTTTTCTTTTCCAAACATCCTAACTTATGTACGGATCATCGCAGTACCAATGGTTGTTGCATGCTTTTTTTTAGAAGGACGACTGCAGTCAAGCGATATAGCACGATGGGTTGCTGTTTCCATTTTTGTTATTGCCTCTGTTACTGACTTTTTTGATGGCTATCTTGCCCGTATTTGGGAACAAACATCCAACATTGGTCGCATGTTAGATCCAATTGCAGATAAGCTTCTCGTATCTGCCTGTTTGCTATTGCTTGCCGCCAACAGCACTATCGCTGGGTGGACACTATGGGCGGCTATTATTATTCTTTGCCGAGAAATTCTTGTATCAGGATTACGTGAGTATTTGGCGGAATTAAAAGTTAGTGTTCCTGTCTCTCGTCTTGCAAAATGGAAAACTTTTGTACAAATGATAGCCATTGTATTTCTCTTAGCAGGACCGGCTGGTAATAAAATTTTCCCTTACACGACAGAATTTGGCATCGCTATGCTTTGGATTGCTGCACTTCTCACATTGTGGACAGGATGGGATTATTTTCGTGCAGGCTTGAAACACGTTATAAAATGAAAAGTCCTGAACTCCAAACCCGCTTTTTTAAAAATCTATAGACCTCACAAAAAATCCCTAAACAACATGTTTTGGGATTCTTTTCTTATATAGGCTTTTATTAACCAACAATTTCCATTTCTGAAAACCAAAAAGCAATTTCTATTTTTGCGGTTTCAGCGCTATCTGAACCGTGGACAGAATTTTCACCAATCGATAAAGCGTGAACTTTACGAATTGTTCCTTCCTGTGCATCCATGGGATTGGTAGCACCCATCACTTCACGATTCTTAGCTATTGCATTTTCACCTTCTAAAACTTGCACAATAGTTGGGCCAGAAGACATAAACTCAACCAATTCGCTAAAAAATGGACGTTCTTTATGAACAGCATAAAAGCTTTCAGCCTCACGCTGACTCATCCAAACACGTTTAGATGCAACAACACGCAGCCCCGCATCTTCAAGCATTTTTGTAATTGCACCCGTCAAATTACGACGCGTTGCATCAGGTTTAATCATCGAAAAAGTACGTTCTACAGCCATTTGATTACCTTTATTGCATTTATAAAATCACCTGGCCGTTCTATAACGAGCAAGAAGCCTTTTGCCAAGGGATTATAGAAAAACCCCATAAATTTTCAAGAATGTACATTAATTTGTACGAATTTTAATGAATAATAGTAATATCTGCAGCACTTTATCTCTTTGATAACTTATAACAGTACTACCTCACCTTTTTACAAACGTTTAACTACTTACTAACCTGAAACGCTTCTCTTCAAAACCACTATCTAATTAGGAGAAAAGATACAAAAACAATAAGCAGTAAAGTATATAATCTTTATGAAAAACTCTCTTCTCTAAAAAGGCTACTCAACACTGCGCACCCAACTTCCCAAAGCCTCTGTACACGAAGATCTATTAAAAACAAATACTTACTTAAAAACTATAGCGAACACCTAAAATTCCCTGAAGCGACTGCTTTTTCTTATGTCCTTTTACATAATGTGCTTCTGCATAAATCTTTAATTTGTCTCTGACTAAAGCACTCAAACCAACTCCTATTTTACCTGCATTACCCGATAAGTCCGTAGCAAATTGATACTGATCATTAATAGTCGCACGATTATTATCTTGGTTTTCACGTAACCATGCCACAGTAATATAAGTTAAAAATGAAGTGTCTATCCCTGATCCAAATTCATACCCTAAAGATAATCCAAACTCATTGCGTAATGAAATAAATGGGCTTATATCACCGGTCATTTTATTAGAAAGCTTTATTTTTTTTTCTTCTACCTGCAACCACGTTAATTGTGCATAAGGCTGCAGCCAACTGTTCTGCATCACCTTAACACGATAACCAGCTTCAAGTGATGTCCCCACTGCCCATTGGTGGTAATTTCCTTCAATGTCTAAACCATTTGTTGACACAGCCTTCAGATTATTTTGATAACGATTATATTTTAAAATACCATCTAGGTACCATCCATTATGATCAAAATAAGTTGCATAAGCCCCAATGCTATAAGCAGTTACACCACTAATACCACCTCGCGCATGTGCAATACGTGATTGATCATAACTGCCAAAGCCACCGATATAAAACTCTCCATTCTTCAACTCACTTAATCTACTGATACCTAAAACTATACCTGTCTGCTCTAGCTTAAAATCTATATGATCTGCAGAAATGCTTTCTTTGCTCTTGATCGCATATGTCCATAGAGCCGCACTTTTTTTGCTTCTGTCTAAAAATCCTCTTCCAGCGCGCGCAGTTCGCAGTTCATTATCAAAAATAAGTCCTGGAGTAACAGACATAGACAACACCGCATCAGTAGAAGGAGTAGTTACCAAATCAGAAATCTGTGACTCTTGTCTCATCTGTTGAAAAAATTGATCCTGATACCTTGGAGACATAATCGTATGATCAGCTAATGATACAGCATCTGCGAAAAAAGCAGAATTTCCTTTCTCTTCAGAAGGATGATGATGATCATCTGGATGTGATCCATTAATAACCTGATTTTCTAGATATGAAGCAACTGAAGGGACAAGAACAGGCTGAACTTCTCTTACGTGTCGAGGAGGCCTTGGTTTAGATGCCTGTTCATTATTTTTATTTTTCCCACCTGGAGCATTCCGATAAGGAGAGCCTTGTTTTTGGGAAGAAGAGGATCTCTGCTTAGAGCGTGTTCCCGTATCAACAGATGAAAGAGCTGTAAAAGCCATAACCTTCGATCTTTTATTTATCCGCTGAGGAAGAGTTTCTGAACGTTTTGAATTTTCAGTACTCATACCCAAATACCAAATTGTGAAATCGCCACTAGAATCAGCATTCCTTTCTCTCTTATGTAAGCGATACATATAAGTACCACCATCAACAGCCTCAATTTTCTCACCAACGTTGTTGGTCAGAGTAAAATGAGCGCCTTCGCTTTGGCTTCTATCAGTAATTAAATTAAGTGCAGTAACAAAACCACTCTTTTGTAAGATAGGAGCTGTAATTTCAACGCCAGAATCAGTAACGCTTATTGTATGATTGCCTGAACCATTGCCTATCAGTAAATAATCGCTATTATAGCCACCCATAGTATCTATATTAAAATTAAAGTGTAAATTTCCTGAAAGTCTTTCAACATGAAGTGAAATATGACGTGGATCATACGGGATAGAAGAAAAACTAACAGTCCCTCCATTACCACTTAGCCCTTCAATTTCAATATGAGGATTTCCCTTTTTATCCTGCTCACCAACAAAAAATAGTATTTCCTCACTTCTCCCCGTAACAGAAAGCTTTTCTTTTGTCACATGTCCTTTGGCATCCCCAGCAAACAAATAAAGGAGTCCCTTATCATTGACCTTTACCTCTCCAAGTACTTTTTCTGCACCAACATGAATCCATGAGCTAGCAGAATCATTGACCGTGAGCGTATCCACAATCCCTCTAGGATATACGACTTGAATGGCCTGATCATTCAAGGTGGTATCATGAGACTTTCCTCCCGCTAAAACGTATTGCCTCCCATTTCTAAAGATCCCTGTTTTCTCTGCTTTACCCCCCTCTTTTTTGTGCCCAGCATACAGATTTTGTTCTCCGTCTTGCATAATTTTTGTATTCCAAGCTTTTCCACCATCATACACATTTTGCTGTCCAACAACACCATCAACACCAGAGACAATGGCATCATAAGCGCTGCTGTGCCTATCATAACCTTCATGGCTTACAAAGCTCCCCTCTTCGAAAACAAATTGCAAACCAGCAAGAATTTTAGAGCTTATTGCAATTCCTCCGCGCGTCACTATCTGCCACCCACCTTTATTAACAGTTGCATTCACCGAACTTTTACCATTTTCAACAATCTCTGCACCACCATCACTGATTGTAATATTATTTCTTAGAAACGGGACTGCACCAATTAGTACTGAGCCTTTTGGTACTATATTTCCATTCATGATACGTTCTAATGACCGACTCCTAGTCTCATCCGCATTGGCAATTTGTATAAGACAACCGCTGACCATCAATACTGAAAAACTTAATTTATATTTGCAACACATAATCTAAACTCCAATACCAATAATTAGACAAACACCCCAAAACTACACAGGTAGCTTACTTTGATTGTATCATAATGTGTTTTATTTATGTTTTTATATACTTTTTGGTGTATTTATTGCAAACAAGCAACTATAGATTGTAAACTATAGTGCTATTTTCACTTAAAAAAGGAAGAATACGTTAAAATTCAAAACGTGCATATAAATTTAAGGTATAATTTATAACGCTTGCAATAATAAAAAAAGACATCATCTCTTTAATAAAGCATAGAATTTTCCTTAATATTCCTATATGCATAAGAGATATTATTGGAGTATTGAGCGTTTAGCTTGCAAAATATAGTGGCTGAAGTTAATCAATACATAAAACTTATGTATTGACACTATAGAAAAACTCCTAAATCCCGTCACGGAGCGACTTAATCTTATTTCCCTTTAAATAAAAAAATTCTGTATAAAGCGTTATTTTATCGTTTATGAGATTATACAAACAAATCTGCTTCGAGACAGATCTATAATCAACTTATTCCGGTTATCAGCTATCATTTCATTATTATCTATATCCTCACACAATAAAACTTCCGTAAGATGAGCCGTTAATGAAACTTCTGTACCAACAATGAACTTATGCCCAGCAATTAATCCAACTTCACGACAGGATGAAATCAATGAATCTATATCACCTGTCTTTCCATTAGAAAATTTGATTTTTTTACCATCAACCTGTCTCACTTTTAGGAAGTAAGGCTGCATCCAACTGCTGTGCGATGGCTCAAAACGACAAAAAATATCAAACAAGCAATCTGTTGCCTACTATATATAATCAATTTAAAAGGCGTTAAAATTATCTCGGTAATATTATACTTCAAAACGCAATCCCAATACCATATGCAGCTATCCAAGTAAGTCGTATAAATTCTAATATTATTATTATTTATATCAGTGTTCCTTGTACACAGAAAATACGTGCTTAACCATAACCGCCAAAACCACTAACATAAAACTCTCCAACTTATTAACTCACTTAAATTGGTTAGCGCTAAACACTCTACCAATCCACTCAAACTTTAAGTATGATCTGTAGCAATATGTTCTCTTCCTGTTTTTATCCAAAATTCCTTTACCAACACGCACGGCTTATAGTTCATTGTTGAAAAACGAGCTCGAAAGCCACCATAATGAAAAGCTCTGAGCAGTTGAAATAGTAGTCTTGAATTCAAAGTTTCATTCCCTGAAAGATTCTTAATATGAAGCTGAAAGTAATATAGATCAGACCTAGTAAATATAAAAATGATACTCATCTCACCACATTAACTTCTAAAGCAGAATTTTTCTCGCGTAGACTTTAGTAGCAATAGTAGCAATAGAATTGTAACTGAGATTCTTTATTTATTTATCAAAGAGTTTCTGTTATTATAGTTCTGCGTTTACCATCGCTGGAATAAATCTGAAGTAGCTTTGAACCATTAACGTTTATAGTTCTCTTCCAATATCGCACCAATGTGTCCCATCGAAATGGGACCATACTTAGTTATTAAAGTTTTCACGCTTCATCAAAATGAGTCATTTTAAATTTCTATGTTCTTCGTAACTTCAATTTAGCCACTCCTCATTATAAAAATTTTTCTCATTTCTCTCAAACCCCCTTTTTTATGCCTATTAGTGCCCATGATCTCTCTGCTAGTGCAAATATTCCATTTACAATCTTTACAAAAAATACTGACTATTAATATTAAAAGACTTAGATTTAATTTGCATTGCAGTATCCGCAAACCATTATTTAATAAAAAATGCTACATACTTGAAAAAGTACATGTATCAAAACAACACAGAATACCTATTCAATCTTAATATTTTTCATTTTCAAGGAAACAAATCATCGCATACAAAACGCTCAATGCAATAACCTCTGATGAATCAAATACTACAAAGTGCGTTTAAAAACCTATCCACAACTAAAGGGTGAGAATGCTTCATTAATGATTCTAAAAATGTTATAATTACGCTTATAGAAGTTTTTTAAAAACCCTTTTGATATACCAGACAGCTTAAAAATAGTGCTATTTTTTTAAAGGAATATGAAGTTAATGAGATCGTATCATTTATAAAAACATACTTCTATCTTCCATGGTATTTAAGACTATATATTTGTAATGTCTTTATTAGATGAGTTTTAGATGCATATACAGTATAATTATCCATATTCATTATGTTATAATTATTTTTATAATACATTTAGAGGCACAATAATATCGACTCGACACTAATTTGAAATTTTTATAATTAATTAAGAAGTTAGTTTCACTTAATTTATCGTTTACTGAAAGGAACATCCTGTTCATGTCTATAAACTCAGAAATACAAGGCATAAGTAAAAAAAATTCTCCTCGTCGAATTTTATTTGCAAGCCTTATTGGCCCAACGATTGAATTCTTTGATTTTTATGTTTTTGGAACTGCCGCAGCTCTCATATTTCCTCATTTGTTTTTTCCAATACAAAATGATCAACTCGCTATTTTGCAATCTTTTCTGATATTTGGGGTAGCGTTTTTTTCACGCCCCTTAGGATCAGTTGTTTTTGGACACTTTGGAGATAAAGTTGGACGAAAAACCACACTTATTGCCGCTCTTCTCACGATGGGTATATCAACAGTTCTTATTGGCTTCCTTCCTACTTATGAAACAGCTGGATGGCTTGCACCCTTCTTCTTAACCCTGTGTCGTATTGGGCAAGGAATGGGATTAGGAGGAGAATGGGGAGGTGCCGTTTTACTCGCGACAGAAAATGCTCCTCCAGAAAAGCGTGGATGGTATGCTATGTTTCCTCAATTAGGTGTTCCATTCGGTTTATTCCTATCCATTGTTGTTTATTTAGGTTTATTGTACTTCCTTGATCATGACGAACTTTTAGCGTGGGGATGGCGTATTCCGTTTATTGCTTCAGTTGTTCTCATGCTTATAGGATTATGGGTTCGTCTTTCAATTAATGAAACCGTTGAATTCAAAAAAACCATTGAGCGTGAAAAGCGTGTCCGAGTTCCTATAATAGATGTCTTTTTAAAATACCCACGAATTTTATTTCTCGGTACGTTTTCTGGTATGACAACATTCGTTTTATTTTATCTTGTCACAACATATCTGCTAAGTTATTTAACAAACCATTTGCAATTGTCATTTTATCAAGCTCTCCAAGTAGAAGTTGTTGGTGCTATTTTTTGTGGAATTTTTACTGTCCTAACCGGAAAACTCGCTGATCGTATTAAACGTAGAACTTTGATGATTGTGGTTACAATAATTACTGGTATTTATTCTTTCGCAATTCCTTATTTCTTAAGTTCTGGAGTTACAGGAATCTTTGCAATGTCTATCATTGGTTTATCGATCATGGGAATGATCTATAGTCCTCTTGGTGCTGTTTTAGCTTCACCGTACCCAACAACAATTCGATATACTGGTTCTTCTCTAACTTTCAACTTATCTGGTATCGTAGGTGCATCTCTTGCACCGTATATTGCAGAATATCTTGTACAACATTTTGATACCTCTTATATCGGCTATTATTTGCTTTTCTCTTCTTTTATTTCACTAATTTGCTTCATTGGATTTACAGAAGATGAAATATCTAATTAGAATACTGTAAGGAAAAACAAAATTAATACTGGCGGTAATAATGCCGCCAGTTGTGTTTTCCAAGACATTGGTTGCGGAACTTTCCAGTACAATATTACTGCAAAAAATGTACTCAAAAAAAAGAATAAAATATCTGCTATATTGCCAATATAAGTTACAGGAAACATTCGTGATAAAATATGCGTTGAACCCAACCATGAAACGCAAAAAAAAGCTAACATCACAGCCCATAAAGCAAGCAAAGCTCGATCAACAATCATCGTTATACCATTTCATTTTTTCAATTTTACCATACATCTTTATAGCACCAAAAAGAAAAATCATAATAAAAATCCCACGATCTCCCCCTGACCTTTTTGCAATAACAATAAAGAATGTTGGAATTTATTTTCTTATAAAACTTACAAAAATCAAAATAACAAACACTACATACATCAAACCTGTTTTTCCCAACACCGATCTTCACTCTGCTGCCAATAAGTTAAATGATAATTTGCCATTTTATATTTTTTCCACTGTGCACGAACGAGCTTTAACTGCTCATCATTTCGGCCATCAAATATCACTACAAGCCGTTGATACTCATCAATATCTGAACACACTGCTCCCTCGATGAGAAAGCGTATCCTTGAATCATTCGGATTTTCTTGCCCTGTAGTGAGAAATACAGGCTGAAAATTTGGATATTTATCACACTCAGTTCCATGTCCAATAAATGCTTCAGCAGAATAAATCCACAAACGCGTATCCATAGCATCGCGTTGCTCTTTACTCACACATTGTATTGTTACCTTACCAAAACGAACCAATGCACGTTCCACAAGAGTTGGTAAAACATCTCCCAACGTTGACTGCGTTAAATGATAAAACAAAATATCCACCTTCTTAGACCTCATTATTTTTTTATAAATAATTACTCCTCTTTTAGAGAAGTTTCTATTATCTCCAGCACAAAAGAAAATGGTTTAAAATACAAAAATTCCTGCTTTTTCTATTGTGTGTATTACCTTTTTCATGTCTATTAAAGATAAAAAAGGAATAAAAATAAATTACCATTTTAAGTTAATAAAAAAACTTACTTCAGTTCAATTTCCAGCTTCTCTGCGGACCACAGTTGAAAATAGAATAATGTATGATAGAATGGATTGAAGCTAGTTTGCAGCTTTATATTTTTTATTTGGCAAAATTACGTGCTATATATCGATATTTTTTAGATTTTTGTTATATTTTTAATCCAAGATTCTGTAAAATACTTGCTCTTTAATTAAAAACTGAGGATGTTACCCAATCTATGCGTATTATTGAGTTTTACATCCTAAAACGTGTTCTTATCCTTTTTAGTACTGTCATGATTGCAGCAATCAGTATCAGTTGGACAGTACAAATTCTTGCAAGAATAAACTTTCTCACAACGAGTAAGCAAACACTTCTAACAGTCTTGCAATTTTCACTCTCATTGGTTCCTTCTGTTATTTTTCTTGTAATTCCATTTGCATTAGTAATTGCAATTACGAGCACCCTTTCAACAATGAATCAGAACTCAGAGCTTGCTGTCATCAGTGCCTCTGGCTTTCCCAAAAGTACCGTTTGGAAACCAATTCTTCTGATCGCTATTGTTGCATCGTGTGCCTCTTTTTCTATAGCCAATTTTGTTGTTCCTCAAGCACGCCTTAATATGCGAAAAATTCTGGCAAGTGCTCATTTTGATCTAATTAACCTTTTCATTAATGAAGGTAGCTTCCAAAAACTAGCCAACAATCTTTACATAGAAATTGGCGAACAAAATCAAAACGGAACACTTGGACGTCTTTTTATTGCTGACCAGCGCGACCCTAAAACTGATCTTTTTTATTATGCAACAGAAGCATTGATTGAGAGCAATAAAAACGGCAGTTTTTTAATCCTCAATAATGGTGAAATAGAAAGGATAAATCATCAAAATAATAGCGTTTCGATTGTTCAATTCAGCTCATATAATTTCAGCTTAGATGAATTCATTCCGAACGAGAAAACACCCACCATTTATCCAAAAGATCGGTCTCTGTCTTATTTATTAAATCCTGATCCTAAGGATCCCTATTATCAACAAAAATCACTCCAATATAGAGCTGAATTTCATCGCAGACTGACAGAATGGCTCTATCCAATTGTTTTTTCACTAATTGCATTAGCAGCGGCAGGAGATGCACGCTCATATCGACAAGCATGTGTATCTGGAAACTTTTCCGCAATTTCCTTTTCATTGCTACTGTATTGGATGGGATATTTTTTTGCGGAAAAAGCAAAAAGTAATCTTGCATACGTTCCTTTTCTTTACATTATACCCATAGGGATGAGTATGCTCATCTTTTTCGCACTCTTAACAAACCATAAAATAGGTATCACCACAAAAGTTAACGAGGTTATTCAAATAATTTTTCAAAAATTGATAAACAAATTTGAGAATCGAAAATCTCAACATCCCACGGATTAAGTGTCATGATTGGATGGACACTTTGGCGATATTTTTTTGTACGTTATCTCAAAACAACCTGTTATTTTTTTGGGGGAATTTTTATTCTTGCTCTTTTAATCGACTTTACAGAAAACTCTGGCCGACTATCCAATCTTCCTCATTATACGGCAAGAGATGCATTTCTCATATCCGCTTTACGCATCCCTTTTATCATGCAACAACTCATCCCTTTTATTACACTCTTTTCTGGAATGGTAACACTAATCTCGCTTAATCAAAAATTTGAGCTTGTTGTGGCTCGTTCAATCGGTGTTTCTGCATGGCAATTTCTCATGCCTGCCTGTTTTGGAGCTTTTATTTTTGGATTATTTGCAATTCTTTTCATTAACCCACTTGCTGCGTGGGGATTTTCTGCAGCAGAAAAAATGATGGCTGAAGGACGTAATAATATATTAACATCGTCTCTTCATAACACACCTATCCCATGGTTAACACAACAGACAAATTCAGGTAGAACAACCATTGGTGCTAAATCTATCACTGACCAAGGACTTTCTCTTATCGATGCAACTTTTGTACAATACAGTGATAACGCGACAGTAAAAAATTGGATTCACACAAAAAAGGCGATACTAACACACGGTGCTTGGCTATTAACAAACGGAACAATCTACAAAGTAGGACATCCTCCTGAAAAATTTACTACGTTTCAAATAAAAACTAATATAAAGCCAGAATTTTTAACTGAACGCTTAGCGACCCCAGCGACTATCCCATTTTACCAATTACCAAAAAAAATTATGATTGCACGTTCATTTGGTTATTCTGCTAATAAATTTGATATGTATTTACAATCTTTGGTTGCATTACCCGCACTGCTTGTGGCAATGACTCTCATTGCAGCAACTGTATCTTTAAACTTCACACGCTTTGAACAATCCGGAATATTGATTCTTTGCGGCATAATAGCAGGATTTATGCTTTACGTTATTTCCGTACTCGTTCAAGCTTTTGGAAATGCCGGATACATTCCACCAATTATTGCAGCTTGGACACCAGTTGTTATTGCATTATTTTTAGGAATCTCTTTTATACTACATAAAGAGGATGGCTAAGTGAAAGCATTAATAAGTAAGAAAACGATTTTAACAAAAGTAATTGCATTCTCTTTAACATATATTATCGGCTTTATCTTGGATATACCTTTAGCCTATTCTGCAATCGCACAAAGTCATACCTCCAATTCCACTCATCCTCTTCTATTGTCTGCAGATGAACTTATTTACAATCGTGATGCAAATACGATTTCTGCACAAGGAAATGTCCAAATCAAATATGATGGTAATACAGTTGTTGCCCAAGAAGTTACTTATAATCAAAAAACAGGACGAATCATAGCACAAGGAAACGTTGAAATTATCCAAAAAAACGGTAACAAAATTTATTCCAGCAAAATTGATATGACGACAGACCTTAGAGAAGGATTCATTAATGCTTTACGCATCGATGCAGAAAATAATATTCATTTTGCAGCTGAAAGTGCTACACGGAGCAATAACCAAATAACAATCTTCAACAATGCTGTCTACACAACCTGTGAACCTTGTTTTCATAAACCAGATAAAAAAATCCCGTGGAAGATTAAAGCTAGAAAGATCATATGGAATAACACTACAAAAAAAATTTTGTTTGAAGATAGCCATTTTGAAGTTTTTGGTTTACCAATTCTACAAGTTCCAACTTTTGAGCTCTATGACTCAACTGTGAGGCGCGTTAGCGGCCTCCTTGCACCTCATTTTTTTTATGTCGATTATCTTGGCATGGGCATAAAAAATTCTTATTTTTGGAATCTTGCTCCCCATTATGACTTCACACTTTCTTCTACAGTTTATACTCAGCAAGGATTTTTAACCGAAGGTGAATGGCGTCAACGTTTAAAAACAGGTAACTACAACATTCGCTTCGCTCATATATATCAACTTAAACCATATAACTTTGAAAATGATACAATTGATGCACAGTATAAAAACCGTTATATGCTAGCAACAAAAGGCGATTTTCGTATTAATTCATACTGGACTTATGGATGGGATATTCTTACACAGTCTGATCGACATTTTAGTCGTACCTATAAACTTGAAAACTATAACAATCCTATACAAATTTCTCAGCTTTATCTGAAAGGGCTTACAGGCAAAAATCACTTTGATATGCGCTTTTACCATTTCAATATTCAAGATTCAATATTGAATAACCCCTATTATGAACTTCACTCTCAGCAAGCGTGGGTTCTTCCCCGCATCGATTATTCTTTTACACCAAATAAGTTTTTTTATACCGGAGAACTCACTTTTCATAGCAATATACAATCAATTTATCGTCCTCATGCTAACCTCAAATCTACTGACTGGAATGGAGATCCTCTCAGCACTTTCAAGCTTTCTGGCATCGCTGGAAATAGCTTCCGCTTAACAAATGAGCTCAAATGGAAAAAACGTTTCAGTACGCGCAACGGACTCATATTAACTCCTATCCTCTCGCTACGTGCCGATATTATTACGGCAAATCCAGATGAAAATCAGGCTCCCCATATAACAACAGACTTCTTAACTATCCGTAGCTCAGCTATCAAAGGTATGGCAACAGCAGGTTTGGAATTGCGATATCCTTTCCTTATTACATCTAATAATTCTAGGCATATCCTAGAACCAACAGCACAAATCTTTGTACGCAATAATGAACGATATATCGGAAAAACCCCTAATGAAGATGCGCAAAGCTTTATATTTGACGCAACAACTCTTTTTCAACGTAATAAATTTTCTGGTTATGACCGTGTAGAAGGTGGAACAAGAGCTAATATAGGTCTAAGATATTCTGGAAGTTTTAACAATACTTGGTCTCTTTACGGCCTTATTGGACAATCCTTCCATCTAGCAGGAAAAAATTCTTTTGCCGAAAAGGATTTTGTTAGTGTAGGCGCTCATTCTAGCCTCGAAGCAACACGCTCAGACTACGTTGCGATGTTTAATGCAAACCATAAAAGTGGCTTTTCTCTGGGAGCTCGTGCTCGTTTGGATAAAAACACAGGGAAAATCCGCCGTAGTGAAATTGAAGCATCACAGAAGTGGAAAAATTTGGAAGCAGCTGTGCAATACGCATATATAGAAAACCAACCAGATTATGAATATACAAAAAAACGCAAAGAGATTTCTTTGCAAACCGGTATTAAACTAGCTAACTATTGGTCTATGAATAGTAATGTCAGTTATAACTTAGTATCTAGTACATTCGTAAAACGGGGAATCAACCTAAATTACATAGATGAATGCTTAGAACTAAGCTTTGGCTATCAACAGATAACTAATCCAGGAAAAAAAGCACTTTCGCAAAGCTTTAGTTTCTCTCTTTCATTGCGTACAATTGCAGATTTCGGAAAAAAATGAGATCCAAATTTATTAAATAGAATATATAGACGGTTTAACTTATTATTGTTTTTATAAAAAAAAACATATATCTTAAGCAGCAGATGAGAATTCATAGACAATGCGAAGGCCTGTTTACATGGATAAATTGAAAAAGCTTATTTTTGCTTTATTTTTTATTGCACCTTTGGGTATAAACAACCTGTTAGTAAGTGAATTTTTAATTCCTGCGAGTTTCGCACAGACTGTCATTGTTGTCACAGTTAATGGGAATCCTATAACAAATTACGACATTCAAAGACGCACTGCTTTTCTTAAATTGCAACAGAAGCAAGGCGATCTTGTTACACAAGCGAGAGATGAGCTTATCAATGAAGCGCTTAAAAATACAGAAGTAAAGCGTCGTAATATTGAGGTAAGCAATAACGAGGTCGATAGTGCTTTCAAAAACTTTGCAACACAAAATAATATAGCCGTTGATCAGCTTAGCCAGATTTTGATTCAAAATGATATCACAGTGCAACACTTTAAGGATTATATTCGTGGACAAATAGGATGGAACCGCCTTGTTAATGCACGCTATCAAGCTGAAAGTGGTATGATTACTGAACAAGAAGCTGTACGCAGAATATTAAAAAATGGTGGCGTAAAACCTTCAACTAATGAATATACACTACAGCGAATTATTTTTGTTATTCCTGAACATCGTCGTTCAGAAATTTTTGCAAAACGTCAGAGAGAAGCAAATAATTTTCGTACACATTTCCGTGGATGCACTCACACCCACGAACAAGCAAGAGGTATTTTAGATGTTACGATCCGCGACCTAGGAAAGTTTCTAGAACCTCAACTTCCTAATGCATGGGAACAAGCTATTCTTGCAACACCTGTTGGAAAAATGACAAAGTTTCAAGAAACATCTTATGGAATAGAAGCGCTCGCTGTTTGCAAAATTAGAAGAGTTTCTGATGATTATGTAGCTCAGCTGATATTTTCTATTCAAGATAATAAGGAAAAAGGTTTGCAAGAACTTGAAAAATTAAGCGAGAAATATTTAGAAGAACTGCAGCAAACAGCACATATTCAAAACTCATAATGGTTGCAATTGTTGTTAGTGGTGGT
Source organism: Bartonella vaga (assembly GCF_037070895.1). NCBI lineage: Bacteria > Pseudomonadati > Pseudomonadota > Alphaproteobacteria > Hyphomicrobiales > Bartonellaceae > Bartonella > Bartonella vaga. The sequence continues at coordinate 132,294 of NZ_JAYMZK010000002.1, read as the reverse complement.
GATCCTGCCGGAATTGGTCCTGAAATAGCTATAAAAGCGTGGAGTTTGCGTTTTACGCGTAAAATTCCACCTTTTGTTCTTTGCGCTGATCCAGATGTTATTCGTTCACGTGCTCGTTTTCTACAGATAGATGTTGAGGTAGAATTTGCTTTAAAAAGTAATCCTGCAAAAAACTTTCAAACTGCCCTTCCTATAATACCGTTAAGAAACCGACAAAGCGATCAATTAGGCTTACCTTCACCAAATAATGCTGCCGGAATAATTGAAGCGATTGAACGAAGTGTTCAATTAATTCAAAGTGGTCATGCGTGTGCACTCGTTACTTGCCCTATTGCAAAAAAAAACCTTTATGATTTTGGGTTTAAATTTCCAGGGCATACAGAGTTTTTGGCTAATTTAGCTCATAAAACCTTTAATAAATATTATCATCCAGTTATGATGTTATCAGGACCTCGATTAAAAACAATACCCATTACTGTTCATATTCCATTCAAAGAAGTTCCCTCCCACCTTACTCGTCAATTAATCATTCAAACAGCATTTACCGCTGAACATGACTTAAGAAAACGATTTAAAATAACTTCACCCCGTCTGGTTGTTGCTGGGCTTAACCCCCACGCTGGAGAAGAAGGTGCAATGGGAAGAGAAGATATTGAAATTATTACTCCTGCTATTGAATATCTTAAAAACAAAGGATTAAACATTATAGGCCCATTGTCTTCCGATACAATGTTTCATGAATGTGCAAGAAAAACATACGATGTTGCCCTTTGTATGTATCACGATCAAGCCCTTATTCCTGTTAAAACATTGGACTTTGATACTACTGTCAATATTACTTTAGGGTTACCTTTTATTCGCACTTCCCCAGATCACGGAACTGCTTTTAATATTGCTGATAAAGGAACTGCCTCTCCAGAAAGTTTTATTGCTGCGCTTAAACTTGCAAATCAACTCGCAGAAAATAGTTTAATATCATGCCAATAGATAATCTACCTCCTTTGCGTAAAACAATTGATACATATGGACTGCAAGCTCATAAATCATTGGGTCAAAATTTTCTTTTTGATCTTAATTTAACATCTAAAATTGCACATCAAGCAGGAAACATAAAAGGAAAACCTGTAATTGAAGTGGGACCAGGTCCTGGAGGTTTGACACGCGCTTTGCTTGCACAAGGTGCCATTGTAATAGCAATAGAGCGTGATGAACGTTGTATACCTGCTCTCTTAGAAATAGAAAAACACTATCCACAAAAACTAAAACTTATTTGTAGTGATGCGCTAAAGCAAGATTTCTCAAAACTCTTTGAAGCATACCAGGAAAAACCACGCATTATTGCAAATCTTCCTTATAACATTGGAACAAAACTCTTAATAAATTGGCTGTTAACTGAACCATGGCCTCCTTTTTATGAATCGATGACATTGATGTTTCAACGTGAAGTTGCCAAACGTATTACCGCAAAACCTCAATCCGACTTCTATGGACGTCTTAGCGTCTTAACAGGATGGCGCACTATTGCTAAAATCGCTTTTGACGTGCCTCCTCAAGCTTTCATACCAGCACCTAAAATAACCTCTTCCGTTGTTCATATCATTCCACGAACACAACCTCTCACCTGCTCCGCACAAAAATTAAGCTTTGTAACAAAAATCGCTTTCGGACAAAGACGAAAAATGCTTCGTCAAAATCTCAAAACTATCGGAGGTGAAATGCTTTTAAAAAAAGCCGGAATCAACGGAACTCGCCGCGCTGAAACACTTTCAATTTCAGAATTTGTAGCTTTAGCTAATTTAATGACTTAAAAATCACAACTTTTTTCTCATTGCTGCTTTTCAAAACAACAAGGAAATTAATCAATCTTTTCAGAAATAAGGCCATCAATAAAAGAACCAAGAAAGGAGCATCGCTCACGTTTTGCTGTTTCTGCAAAATAAATTGATTTAATAAGCAACATGGACTGATTTAAATCTTCATTTATGACAATATAATCATAAGAACACCAATGCTGCATTTCCGTTCGCGCATTATTCAATCGTAAATTTATGATATCTTGGCTATCTTCTGCTCGACGATATAAACGTGAGACGAGCTCTTTCATTGATGGTGGAAGAATAAAAATAGATACCGTATCTCCTGGCATTTTTTTTTGAAGTTGCTCTGTACCTTGATAATCAATATCAAATAACACATCTCGGCCAACACTCAACGCGTTTTCAACGCTCTCACGTAAAGTTCCGTAATAATTTCCATGAACTTCTGCCCATTCAATAAATTCATCACCATCACGCCTGCGCTCAAACTCTTGCTTTGAAATAAAGTGATAATGGAGGCCATCCACCTCACTAGGGCGTCTTTTCCGCGTTGTCATACTGATGGAGAGCTCTAATTGTCCATCTTTCAAAAGTAATCCAGAAATGGTTGATTTACCGGCTCCTGAAGGTGAAGAGAGAATAAATAAAAAACCACGACGTTTATCTGTTTTTTTAGCGTTCAATTCATCCTTACAGAAGACCATCATACTATTATACTTTTTCTTAAATTTTTCTGCAAAACTTCAATAATACGTTTTCTACGCTCAAAATATTAATGTGCTGCTTTTAACGCACGCCATTTACGAACATTCATATTATGTTCCTCCAAGGTTTTAGAAAAAACATGCCCTCCCGAACCATCTGCTACAAAATAGAGTACATCACTGCTTGGTGAATGTGCAACTGCTTCCAAAGAATCTCGACCTGGATTTGCAATAGCTGTTGGTGGCAAACCATCAATTTTATAGGTATTATATGGTGTCTTTTTCTCAAGATCTGAACGGTAAATTGCACGACCGGATGGCATTCCTTTTCCACCAAAGAGACCATAAATTACTGTTGGATCAGATTGAAGACGCATATGCTTTGCTAGACGGTTATAAAACACCGCAGCAACCTTCTGTCTCTCTGCAGCAACCCCTGTCTCTTTTTCAACAATTGATGCCAATATAACAAATTCGTTAATGGATTTAATCGGTAAATCAGGTGAACGAGTAGCCCATATAGAATTAACTAATTTTGTCTGCCCTTCGCGCAGCTTATCTATAATTTCTTGACGCGTTGTTCCTCGAATAAACCGAACAGTATCCGTCATTAAGCTGCCCTCCGGAGGAAAAGCTTTTGGAAGATCCCCAACCAAAATTTTATTAGCAGCTAATCGATCAAAAACTTGTTGAACGGTTAAACCTTCTGGTACTGTAAAAGTATATTCAATAGATTTTCCTCTCACAAGGATATCCATAATATCCTGCATTGAAGCATGCGCTGGAATCAAATATTCACCAGCTTTAAGACGCGTTGTTTTTTTATGGTAACTAACCCCATAAATAAAAACGTCAGATGATCGAATAAGACCACATTTTTCAAGGAGTGTGGCAATTTCACGAATCCCTGTTCCAGGATGGATGAGAACAACTTGCTCCTTCTCTGTCATTCCCCTTCCCTCAAAAATGCTTTTTCCAATATAAAGAGGAATGCTGATAGCTAAAATAACAATTACAATTAACATAAGAAAAAAATTACCGAGTATGACTAATGGATTACGTACCATTAATGACTTTCTTCGTTTCTTATGTTCTAACACACCATTATTACCTATGGCATGATTTGAAAAGTGATCATTTACATCCTTCAGCGGTGTTGCATTTTTCACATCGGACATAACTATCAACCCCAACACTTTTAAAATCTTATAATTATAATCTCTCATTTAAGCTTTTACATTTATAATAAATGTGAAATACTCAAAAATAGAAAAACCAAATAAAAGCGTTTATTATTCTCCAAAGCGCCGCATCACTAAAGATGCATTTGTTCCACCAAACCCAAAAGAATTTGAAAGAATCGTATTAATCTTTCGTTCACGTGGTTTATGTGGGACAAGGTCAACTTTGGTTTCAACTGATGGATTGTCAAGATTAAGTGTTGCTGGAGCTACATTATCTCGTATAGCTAAAACACAAAAAATAGCCTCAGCAGCACCCGCTGCACCAAGTAAATGCCCCACGGATGACTTCGTTGACGACATGGATACTTGTGATGCATAATGCCCAAAAACACGTTCAACAGCTGCAAGCTCTATAACATCAGCCATCGTTGAGGTTCCGTGAGCATTAATATAATCAATATCACTTACATTTACCTGTGCACGCTTAAGAGCAGCGATCATACTACGCTGAGCACCTTCACCACTTTCTGAAGGCGCAGTAATGTGATAAGCGTCGCCAGATAAACCATAACCAATAATTTCAGCATAAATACGAGCACCTCGTTTTTTTGCATGCTCAAGTTCTTCCAAAACGACAATCGCAGCACCCTCACCCATCACAAAACCATCACGATCAGCATCATAAGGACGTGATGCTCGTTCAGGATCATCATTACGACAAGTAGAAAGAGCTCTACAAGCAGAAAAACCAGCAAGAGATATTCGATTTATGGGAGATTCAGTGCCTCCTGCTACCATTACATCTGCATCACCCAACGCAACCAAGCGTGCTGCATCACCGATTGCATGTGCACCTGTCGAACAAGCTGTTACAACTGAATGATTAGGACCGCGCAAACCATATTTAATAGAAACATAACCAGAAGCAAGATTAATTAAACGTCCAGGAATAAAAAAAGGAGAAATACGCCGCGGGCCTTTATCACGAAGCGTATAACCGGCCTCCACGATGCCTTCAATACCACCAATACCTGAACCAATTAATACACCTGTACAAACCTGCTCTTCATCACTCTTAGGAAACCACTCAGCATCTGAGAGTGCTTGATCTGCTGCAGCCATTGCATAAACAATAAACGCATCAACTTTACGCTGTTCCTTAGGTTCCATATAGAGATCAGCATTATATGTACCATCTGTTCCATCCCCTAAGGGAATACGAGCAGCAATCTGGCATGGCAAATCGCACACATCAAATTCAGTAATGCGTTGAACACCACTTTTTCCTTCAAGAAGCCGCTTCCAACTATATTCAACATCACCAGCTAATGGAGAAACCAATCCTAAACCAGTAACAACAACACGCCTCATAAACTTCTAACCTTGAATAAAAATTCAACTCTCAAAGCTTCTATTTTCAAAATAGCCAAAAATACAGGCAAAAGTATAAAATACTTTTGCCTTTGTAATAATTACGCCGAAGCTTTATCGATAAATTTTACCGCATCACCAACTGTGAAAATCGTTTCCGCAGCTTCGTCTGGGATTTCTACACCAAATTCTTCTTCAAAAGCCATAACGAGCTCTACTGTATCAAGGCTATCTGCTCCAAGATCATCGATAAAGCTCGCATTCTCTACTACCTTATCTGCATTAACTCCAAGATGCTCCACGATAATTTTTCTAACGCGCTCTACTGTATCACTCATGTTGAAATCCTCGAATTTATATTATTTTCCTATAATTTTGTTAGCTATATCGGGTTATCTAATCAAGCAATAGATATATTACTTTTAAGATTTTAGCAGCAATTTAAAACATCCTGTGGATATCTCCTACAAAATGAATCAATCTGATACTCCGACATAAAATTATAAACTTACCATGCTAAAGCAATAGACTAGTTTTTCCGTTTTTTTACATTAATGTCTAAAATAATACGACTAATAAATCAATGTGAAGTACAGAAAATACTTAAATCATTGCCATCCCACCATTGATATGTAGTGTTTGCCCCGTCACATACGCAGCTTCATCACTTGCTAAATAAACAGCAGCAAAAGCTATCTCTTCCCCTATTCCCATACGCTTCATTGGAATCGCAGCCATAATAGTTTCTTTTTGTTTTTCGTTAAGTTTTTCAGTCATTGCAGAACTAATAAATCCTGGAGCAATACAATTGACAGTGATATTTCGTGGAGCAACCTCTTGTGCCAAAGCTTTAGAAAAGCCTATCAAACCAGCTTTTGAAGCAGAATAGTTTGTTTGTCCAGGGTTTCCGACAACTCCAACAACAGATGTTATGTTAATAATCCTTCCATAGCGACGTCGCATCATAGAATGTGTCAATTCACGTGTCAAAGTAGAAGCAGCTGTTAAATTGACTGCCAAGACATCATCCCAGTCTTTATCCTGCATACGTACAAAAAGACCATCCCGAGTGATTCCAGCATTGTTCACCAGGATATCAACACCACCCATTTCTTTTTCTGCAGCTTCAGCCAATTGTTTAATGGACTTACGCTCAGAAAGATCAGTAGGAAAAACAAAAACATCTTTTTGCAAATCTGCTGCCACTTCTTTCAGCTTGTTTTCCCGTGTTCCGTGGAGACCAACAATTGCTCCCTGCGCATGGAAGCAACGTGCAATTGCTTCACCAATTCCTCCAGATGCTCCCGTCACAAGGGCTTTACGACCTGTTAATTTAAACATTTTTCAGACTCCCTACAGATTAAACGCCAAGCACTTGTAATGCTGTTTCTATTTCCTCAACTGTCCCTACTGTTAACCCCTTTATATCCTTATTAATACGACGCGCTAGACCTGTTAATACTTTTCCAGAACCAATTTCAAAAAGCGTATTAACTCCATTAGCACTTATCCACTCTATCGTTTCACGCCACCGCACTCTTCCTGTTACTTGCTGGACAAGAAGCGTAAAAATACGCTCTGGATTACTCTCTGGTGCAACAGAAACATTGGCAATGAGAGGAACAAGGGGAGGCATTTTGTTAACAATAGAAAGCGCCTTCTCCATGGCATTAGCGGCAGGATGCATTAAGGATGAATGAAAAGGTGCAGAAACTGGAAGAAGAATCGTACGCTTAGCACCTCTTTTTGATGCAAGCTCTGCCGCTGCCTTCACCGCCTCTTTTTTACCTGAAATCACAAATTGTCCCCCTCCATTATCGTTAGCAATCTGGCATACTCCTTCTCCAGAAACAATTTTACAGATTTCTTCCACATCCTGCTCATCCAAACCAATAAGTGCTGCCATAGCACCTTCACCAACAGCAACTGCAGCCTGCATGGCGTTTCCACGAATGCGCAAGAGCCTTGCGGTATCAGCAAGACTAAATGCGCCAGCAGCACACAGAGCCGAATATTCTCCCAAAGAATGACCTGCAACAAATTTTATCTTTTCTTTTATATCTAACCCCAATTGTTCCATCACACGAATAACAGCCATGGATACAGCCATTAATGCTGGTTGTGCATTTGCTGTTAACGTCAAAATATCTTCCGGACCTTCAAAAATGATATCTGTTAATTTTTCACCCAAAGCATCATCGACTTCTTCAAAAACCATCCGTGCCACACCAAACTGCTCTGCAAGCACTTTGCCCATACCAACAAACTGACTCCCCTGTCCCGGAAAAACAAAAGCTGCCACCATAGAACGACTCCTAAAACTGTGTATAAATTATTTTCCTTTGATCTTATTCATAATTACAAATCAAGACACAGTACCTTATTTAAATCGAATATCTCTCTTAAAGTTGTATTTTAATGACGGCATTTTATATAGAAACTTAGGAAAATACGGCGATATAAACTGAATAACGACCCAGCTTATAAAACTTCCTAAGATTACACCAACTAAAACATCAAAGGGATAATGTACACCAACAAAGACACGCCCCCAGCAAATCAAGCATACAAACACCGCTGCAAATTTAGAGGCAACTTTATATCGATAAAAATAAAGACTCGCCATATAAGGTGCAACAGTCAGAGCATGGTTACTAGGAAAAGAAGCTGTTGCACGATGCTTAATCAAGGGTGCCGTCAAACCCAAAACAAACGGACGTGGGTGAAAATAAATACGAGAAATGACATAACCTATAAAAAGAGCCACACAAATGCTTACACAAATACTTAGCACTAGGCGTCGTGTCATATTTTTACCGCAAAACCACAACGCACAAAGATGTACAGGAATAATGTAAATCAAAAACTTTGCGCAAAAAATACCAAACCAAACCAAAACTGACCAAGACTGATGACTACCAGAAATCATTTTTAAAAGTGTAACATCAACCTGGTTTAAAAAACCCATTCTTCTCTCCTTCCTTCATGTTTATAATATAACAGCATCATCTCTTTGTACAAAAAGGTGAAATATCTAAAGAATAAATCAAAATTTAATAAATCATTTTTTTATGCGCATAAACTTGCTATTTTTAAAGATAAGCTGTAAATGTCAAGCGTTCGTTACCGGACTTTGGCTGGAGGTTGAACGGAGGACTGAAAAAATAACCAGTAGGAAATGCAATGTTTCCGACCTCCTGTGTCTCCGCTCTCGGATGTCTCGAATTGTAAACGCGTCCTTTCTTCTTTGGATCTCCAAAAAAGACAAGTCGCAGAGGCTTTGCGCTAAAACCGGTAAAATTTAATTGAAGAAAGGCAAAAAAATGGCTCTTTATGAACATATATTTCTTGCCCGACAAGACATTGCACCGCAGCAAGTTGATGAACTTTTGAATGTTTACAAAGGTGTTATTGAAGCGCACGGTGGAAAAGTTGGGCGTATCGAAAATTGGGGTCTTCGTCCCCTTGCTTATCGTATTCGTAAAAACCGTAAAGCTTATTATGTACTCGTTGATATTGATGCACCTACTGAAGCAATTGCTGAAGTTGAGCGCCAGATGCGTATTAATGAAGATATTTTGCGTTATATGACTATTCGTGTAGAAAAACATGAAAAAGAAAAATCTGCCATGCTCTCACGCATTGACCGTAACAGTCACAATAACCAAGATGAAGAACGTCCTCGCTCCCCGCGCCGTCAACGTGAAGATGCCATAGAAGGAGTAAAACAATGACCGACTTTAATCAAACCACAACACGTCGACCCTTTCATCGTCGTCGCAAAACGTGCCCGTTTTCAGGTCCAAACGCTCCCAAAATTGATTATAAAGACGTAAAGTTATTACAGCGTTACATTTCAGAACGTGGAAAAATTGTTCCTTCACGTATTACAGCTGTCAGTCAAAAAAAACAGCGTGAATTGGCTACAGCTATTAAAAGGGCTCGTTTTCTTGGCTTGCTGCCATACGTTATAAGATAATACAAGCTAATACGCAGCTGGGATATTTTCTCAGCTGTCTTGTTTGCGTAATTCGGCGACATGTCTGATTGCATATCATCCGAAGATATGTAAAATAATAAAAGTTGGAGCATTGTAATGCCCCTAACTGCAGAAAGCAGGACAGCAATAAATGAAGAACTTTCATACGTATGAGATAATGGCAGGCATTTTAGCAGGGTTGTTTGCTGTCGTTATAGGTATGGCAATTATTGGCATTACGAGTATTGCACCCTTCTTTTCTCTTTTTCTTAGCTGCTTTCTTTCACTCCCAGTTTTTATTGTTGCATTTGGTCGAGGAACATTGGCCAGTATCGTTGCCTTAATAAGTGCTACTATTGTTCTTGTCATAGTCACTAATGTGTATATTAGTTTTTGTATTACGTTATTGTTTTTTCTTCCTGCTGTCTATGCTTCTTGGCTACTTGGACTTGCACGACCAACGCAAAAAGAGAATTCACTGATATGGTATCCATTATCATCGGTCATTTTTCACTCAACAAACTTTATCGCTCTTATATCAACCTTCATTGGACTCTATCTCCAAAATCTTCCGTCTATACCTATTATTGTAAAAAAATTCGCTGCAGCCATAATCCAAACTATGCATATGCAGCAATCGCAGTCTATAAAAGATACCAATATACTTGATTTTAGTGAACTTTTAATGACGAATGCCGTAACTTTGACAGCTATTACTTTAACCATGTTCAGTCTGATTTTTCTCATTGGAAATCTTTATTTTTCAATGATAGTAGCACAATATATGAAGTGGCTAAAAAGACCCCGTGACGACTGGAGCCAAACTCTTCGACTCCCAATTTCTGGAATTATTATTTTTATTGTTGTTTGTACAGCATCAATGATTGAGTTGGGTTTTACTCTTAATTTGAGCACGCGTGTCTTTAGCACAGCCTATACTGTTATCATACCGATCAGTGGTCTGGCATATCTTCATAATATTACCAAAGGAATAAAAGGTCGAGTCATTATACTCTCTCTTGTTTATATTGCTATTTTAACCGTTATTTTTGCTCCACCTATTTCTTTCATGATGCTTTTAATGGGTATTTGGGCAGCTATTCAATACAACTTTCAATCATACAAAAAACTTCACTAAATTTATTTGTTCGAAAGGAAAAACTATGGATATTATTCTACTTGAGCGCATTCCTCGTCTTGGTCAGATGGGCGATATTGTCTCAGTTAAAGATGGTTATGCACGTAATTTTCTCTTGCCTCAAGGTAAAGCTTTACGCGCGAATGAAGCTAATAAAAAACATTTTGAAATAAAACGCGCACAACTTGAAGCTCGTAACCTTGAACGCAAAAATGAAGCACAAAAAATTGCTAAGGAACTTGATGGTAAATCATTTATTGCCATCCGTTCAGCTGGTGAAACAGGGCAGCTTTACGGATCTGTATCAACACGTGATATTTCTGAAATTATAACCATTGAAGGATTTTCCATTGAGAGAAGTCAGGTTGAGCTTACTCATCCAATAAAAACTATCGGCCTTCATACTATTGCTCTTAACTTACATCCTGAAATTCAAATTCCTGTGATCATTAATGTCGCACGTTCAGCCAGTGAAGCACAACGCCAAGCAGAAGGTGAAACTCTTGATTCTACTAAAGAAATATCCAATATTCAGGAAAAACCGTTAGAAGAAAATCAAGAAGAATTATTGGCCGAAGAGAATAATATTAACTAAAAATCTTAATTGCCATTTTTATTAATTTTCTTGCATTTTTTATTTTGCGTCATTTAACACGTTAAGATACGATAAAACACCCAGCATAAAAAGTTGGGTGTTTGGTTGTTATTGCCGTAAAAAACTGATTCTTTATGGAAAAAAGTTTTTAGTATGTTCTCTAAAAGCGTTATGCACTAGAAACTATAAAGACAGTAAGAGAAAATGCACTTAATATATTTTTGACTAAAAGCTCTAAACAAAAATTCCTAAAACTCTACCCTTTAAAAGAATAAAATATACATGAATGATAAATTAATTACATCTCCATATCAGAACTGTAAAATCATATAACCATAAAATGCTTAAAACATAGCATTGTGCTTTTTTAGAACATAAAAAAGTGCAGTTAGAGAATTTACTTATTTTCTAAGATTCCCGTATTATAAAAATAAAATATAATAAGAATAGATTCATATATGTAATCCAAAGTTGCAAAGAATCTAAAAAATTGAATGTGTGATTCTAACTTAAAATAATTTTTGACTCTACTTTTTTATGTAGAGTGTTTGATTTATTACCTAAAATAGCTAAACATGAAATTCTAGTGGAAAATACTGTTATGGAAGAAACAAACGTTATCAATGTCAGTTCTTCACCAAAAGAAGAGTCCCCTTCTTTTCAACAACTCCCGCATAATATTGAAGCTGAACAAGCATTACTTGGAGCACTTCTCATAAATAATGATGCTCTCGATCGTGTTTCCGATTTTTTGAAACCTATACATTTTTTTGAGCCATTACATCAAAAAATCTATGATATTTCATCTCGCATTATCGAAAAAGGAAAAGTGGCAGATCCCATTACCATCAAGCCCTTTATTTCAGCTGACGAAAAAATTGGGGATATTAGTGTATACAATTACGTTGTTCGTTTAACAACAGAAGCAATAACAATTATTAATGCTGAAGATTATGGACGAGTTATCTATGATCTTTTTATCAGACGATCCTTGATTAATCTTGGAACTCAAATTGTTAACACGGCCTCTGATAGTCCTATAGAACTTACACCATCCCAACAAATTGAAACTGTAGAACAACAACTGTTTCAATTAGCAGAAAAGGGAAAATATGGGGGAGGATTTGAAAATTTCAGTGAAGCAGTCAAAAAAGCTGTTGACATGGCAAATGCTGCTAAAAAACGTTCTTCACGGTTGTCGGGGATAGCTACTCACATTAAAACACTTGACGAGAAAATGGGGGGGTTACAACCATCTGACTTAATTATCCTCGCTGGGCGCCCTGGTATGGGTAAAACATCACTTGCTACCAATATTGCCTTTAATATTGCTAATGCTTACAACCGTAATATTAAAAAACAAGAAGAAAATGAGGGAGGTATCGTCGGATTTTTTTCGCTTGAAATGTCATCAGAACAACTCGCGACCCGTATTATTTCAGAGCAAACAGAAGTTTCTTCTTCTGATATTCGCCGGGGAAATATTTCAGAAGAACAATTTTCAAAAATAATCCGTGTAATGAATCGCTTACAAAAAGCGCCGATTTATATAGATCAAACTGGTGGTATATCAATCACACAACTAGCTGCACGTGCACGTCGTCTCAAGCGACAACATGGTTTGGATATCTTGATTATTGACTATATCCAGTTAATGACGAGCGGTTCGAAACGTTCGTCTGAAAATCGTGTTCAAGAGATTACAGAAATTACCACAGGATTAAAAGCATTAGCTAAAGAACTTAATATCCCTATTATTGCCCTTTCACAGCTTTCGCGCCAAGTTGAAAATCGAACAGATAAACGACCGCAACTTGCAGATTTACGGGAATCTGGTTCAATTGAGCAAGACGCCGACATCGTTCTTTTTGTGTACCGTGAAGACTATTACCTCAAAAATGAAGAACCGAAGATAGGCACTCTTGGATATACAGAATGGCAAAATTCAATGGATGAAGCTTTTGGGAAAGCTGACATTATTGTCGCAAAACAACGCCATGGACCAACAGGAACAGTTCATCTTGCCTTTCAGTCTGATTTCACACGCTTTAGCGATCTGGCAGACAGCAATTATCTTCCAGAACAAATTGGTTAAATCATCATGGCACGCAACCGTATTCAATTTATTTGCCAAAATTGTGGAAGCATCTATTCACGTTGGGCTGGGAAATGTAATTCTTGTGGCAAATGGAATTCTCTTATCGAAGAAAGTATAAATAACGGTATTGGTAGTAGTCCTACGCAAAATATCCGTAAGGGACGTATTGTCACACTAACATCTCTTTCTGGAGATATTGAAGATGCTCCACGAATCCATTCTGGCATAGCTGAACTTGATCGTGTTACCGGTGGAGGCTTTGTCCGTGGATCAGCATTACTGATTGGCGGTGATCCAGGCATTGGTAAGTCAACATTGCTAACACAAACAGCAGCTACTTTATCAAGAAAAGGACATCATATTATCTACATTTCAGGTGAAGAAGCTGTAGCACAAATTTGTTTACGTGCTCAAAGGCTTGGAGCTGCCAACACAGCAGTTAAGCTCGCCGCTGAAACTAATATTGAAGATATTATTGCAACCTTAAACGAGCATGAAAACCTCGATATGGTTATTATCGATTCCATTCAAACTCTATGGTCAGATGCAGCTGATTCAGCACCAGGAACCATCACACAAGTGCGTATCAGTGCTCAAGCAATGATACGCTTCGCAAAAAAAACAGGCGCGGCTGTTATTCTTGTCGGTCATGTTACAAAAGATGGACAAATTGCTGGCCCCCGAGTTATTGAACATATGGTCGATGCTGTTCTCTATTTTGAAGGTGAAGGTGGGCATCATTATCGAATCCTTAGAACTGTCAAAAACCGTTTCGGACCAACTGATGAAATTGGTGTCTTTGAAATGTCTGATAAGGGGTTGCGAGAGGTAATCAATCCATCTGAACTTTTTTTAGGTGAACGAAATAAAGAAGCACCAGGAGCTGCCGTTTTTGCAGGAATGGAAGGAACCCGCCCAATATTAGTAGAAATTCAAGCACTCGTCGCTCCCTCTTCATTAGGAACACCACGACGAGCTGTTGTGGGATGGGATGGAAACCGCCTTTCAATGATTCTCGCTGTCCTAGAAGCCCATTGTGGCATTCGTTTTGGACAACATGATGTCTATCTTAACATTGCAGGCGGATATCGCATATCAGAGCCCGCTGCAGATTTAGCTGTTGCAGCAGCTTTGATATCCTCTCTTGCAAACATCCCTCTACCAACGGATTATGTATATTTTGGTGAAATCAGCCTTTCAGGATCTATCCGCGCTGTTGCACATTCAGCACAGCGCATCAATGAAGCAAAAAAACTTGGCTTTCACGGAGCTGTTCAACCCACAACAACAACCGAAATGATGAAGTCACTAACTTTTGAACAAAAAACACTCACAGACCTTCTTGAGTTAGTTTCCTCCATTACCGCAGGTAAAAAATGGTCTATGTCACATAAACAATGAATACAGAAAAAACTCTACAAAATACAAAAGGTTCTTGCTATAAGAATAAAAAATGGCATAACCAGAAACATATTTGTGTGCAAACTTAAAACAACACGACTTTATGTATAAGGAAACAAAAAAATGAGCATAACGGTTCTTGATGGAATTGTCATAGTAATCATTCTGTTGTCTGCTTTTCTTGCTATGCTCCGAGGGTTTTCACGCGAGGTGCTCTCATTGGTTTCTTGGGCGATCGCAGCTGTTTCTACATTTTTTTTATTCAAGCCTATATTACCCTTCTTCGAGCAATATCTCTCTAATAAACTGATTGCCATAATCACAACGTTGGTCACAATTTTTATTATCGTTCTCATTATTGCTTCAATTATTACGATGAAAATATCTGATTTTATTATTGATAGTCGAATTGGTGTTTTTGACCGTACTATTGGTTTTATTTTTGGAGCGCTTCGTGGTTTATTCATCATGGTCATTGGCATGTTACTTGTTAATGCCCTTATTAAACCAGAGAACCAAGCCAACTGGTTAAAAAATGCAACAACAAAACCCATATTAGATTCATTGGGACAAAAAGTTTGGACAATACTTCCAAAAGACCTCGATACTGTTCTTGAAAAGGCAGAAAAAGTTTTCAAAAGAAACCACACAAATACACAGGAGAAACACACTCCTAAAAAGGTAATTAGAAAAAAAGAAAATAGCTCACTATGAGCAGATAATTTCAAACAACATTTGAAATATAGTATAAATCACTCCTCATATCACAACCGAAAGAACATGATGATAAAAAGCGATGTTTCCTGTCACGAGTTTTCTTTAGATGATGATACTCTTCATGAAGAATGTGGAGTTTTTGGTATTCTTGGACACGAAGATGCAGCAACATTAACAGCTCTCGGTCTCCATGCACTTCAACATCGTGGACAAGAAGCAGCTGGAATTGTTTCCTATCATAATCAGATGTTTCATCAAGAAAAACATTTAGGTCTTGTAGGTGACCATTATACAAACCCTGCAACGCTTTCTCGTTTACCGGGTAATCGTGCTATAGGCCATACCCGTTATTCAACAACTGGAGAAGTCGCATTACGCAATGTGCAGCCCCTTTTTGCTGAACTAAAAGCTGGGGGTATTGCTATTGCTCATAACGGAAATCTCACAAATGGTCTTACTTTGCGTCGTGAACTTATTTCCTCCGGCGCCATTTGCCAATCAACATCAGATTCCGAAGTTTTTCTCCATCTTATTGCTCGTTCACGTTATGAATCATCATCTGATCGTTTTGTTGATGCTATTCGGCAAGTCGAAGGCGGATATGCCATGCTAGCACTCACACGAACTAAACTTATTGCTGCCCGCGATCCAACAGGTATTCGACCGCTTGTAATGGGTGAACTTGATGGTAAACCAATCTTTTGCTCTGAAACTTGTGCACTCGATATCATTGGAGCAAAATACATTCGCGATGTTAAAAATGGAGAAATTATCATATGCGAAATACAAAAAAATGGGGAAATTACTAAAAAAATTATAAAACCAGAAATAGAGCAACCAGAAAAACTTTGCCTTTTTGAATATGTTTATTTTGCCCGTCCCGATTCAATTGTCGGAGGACGTAATGTTTATATGGTACGGAAAAATATGGGGATCCATCTAGCACGGGAAGCCCCCTGTAAAGGTGATGTCGTAGTTCCCGTTCCTGACGGTGGAACACCTGCCGCAATTGGCTACGCACAAGAAATTGGAATTCCCTTTGAGCTTGGTATTATCCGTAATCACTATGTTGGGCGTACTTTTATCGAACCGACACAACAAATTCGTGCTTTTGGTGTTAAATTAAAGCATTCTGCAAATCGCCCGATCATTGAAGGAAAGCGCGTCATTCTGGTCGATGACTCTATTGTACGAGGAACAACATCCGTAAAAATTGTTCGAATGCTTAGAGAAGCAGGAGCAAAAGAAGTTCATATGCGCATTTCTAGTCCTATGATTTTCTACCCCGATTTTTATGGTATTGATACACCTAAAGCTGAAAGCCTTTTAGCTAATCAATATCCAGACCTAAAATCTATGTGCAATTTTGTTGGTGCTGATTCATTAGAGTTTCTTTCAACAGACGGTCTATACCTAGCTGTAGCGGGACAAAAACGAAATAATGCTGATCCACAATTCACTGATCATTATTTTACTGGACGTTATCCTACACATCTGGTTGACCAGGAAAATATCCTTAAAATTCATCAATCATCTGTCCTTAAAACAAGAGATTAATTAATGAAAAAATTTGATTTTAGTCTCTTTGATCGTGTTGCACTTGTTACCGGAGCATCAAGAGGAATTGGCTATTATTTATCATTAGAACTCGCGGCACGTGGTGCTCATATTATTGCTGTTGCAAGAACAATAAGTGGATTAACCGAACTTAATACCCAAATTCGAAAAAAAGGTGCTTCCGCAACCCTCGTTCCACTAGACTTACATCATATAGAAGATATTGATACCCTGGGTACTTCTATTGCAGAGAACTGGAATAAACTCGATATTCTGGTCGCAAATGCAGGAATCCTCGGAACACTAGCACCAATAACTCATATCGAAAACACAGTATTCGAAGATGTTTTACAAATAAATCTCATCAGCCAATGGCGTCTAATGAAAATCGTTGAACCCTTATTGCGTAAATCTGATGCTGGACGAGTTATTCTACTCTCCTCAAGTGTTGCTCACCTTGCGCGCGCTTTTTGGGGACCTTATGCAGCCTCTAAAGCTGCTTTAGAAATTATTGCTCGCTGCTGGGCAGAGGAACTAAAACAAACCCATATCAAGATTAATTGTGTTAATCCAGGCGCAACACGCACTGCTATGCGTGAGCAAGCTATGCCTAATGAGGACCCTCAGACTCTACCTTCACCACAAGAAGTTGCAGAAAAGATAGTACACTTACTATCACCTACATTAAAAGAAACAGGAAAACTCTTTAATGTCCGTAAAAACCGGTTTATGGATTATCGTGTACCTGATTGATAATAGCCATAGAAAATGGCAATATGAGTCAAGATCCTTTATATTTTTTTGCTCTGTTTTGCAAAAGCTAAATGTAAAATTTAAAAATCTATCACTCTTGGATATCCCTCATATTTTCTTTTTTTTCTTCCAAAGAAACCCGTCTATTATAAGCCACAAAACTACAAGGTAAAAAAATCATATAACCAACAGCCGTGATCAATAAAGTGTACCACGTGTAAGTCGCAAGAAAACCTACGTAAATAACAATAACCAACATACACGGTATAACAATATCACGCCTTAAATTTTGATCAATTGTTTTCGCATTCCATACCGGCAAACGACTAACTAAAAGAAAAGCAATAATTACCGTATAAAGACTAAAAAATAATGCCCAGCTCCAACTTTGTCTCAAACCAAGAGCCCCTAAATAAATAGGCAATAAAAGCAATAATGCCCCTGCTGGTGCAGGAACACCGACAAAATAATTTTCCTGCCATTTTGGTACATCCGTGTTGTCTAACATAACGTTAAAACGAGCTAACCGCAAACAACAAGCAACACAATAAACAAGCGCCGCAATCCAACCAACTTGGTGAGCCTGACTCAAAATAAAAGAATAAACAATAAATGCAGGTGCAACACCAAAATTAATAACATCGGCAAGAGAATCCATTTGAGCTCCAAAAGATGAACTTCCATCCACCAAACGAGCGATACGCCCATCAACACCGTCCAGAATTGCTGCCAACAGCACCATTAAAATAGCTGCCTCATAGCGATATTCAAAAGCTAAACGAATGCTGCTCATGCCTGCACAAATCGCCAAAATAGTGATAATATTGGGAATAATATACCGCATCGATGTAGGTGAACGCCGCCGATTTACAACATCTTCATAGTGTTCTTCAGGATTAAATGAAGAAAACAGCGAAAAATTTCTCATTGTTTATCCTAATCAAATCTAAAATCAGTTGTAACAGCCTTATCATCGAAAGAACCTAAAACTGTTTCTCCAGCAATTGCTATCTGACCAACTGCAACACGCAATTTCACTTCAGTTGGTATATAAATATCAAGACGAGAACCAAAACGAATCAATCCAAATCGTTCTCCTCGAATAACTGAATCATTTTCTTTTGACCAACAAACAATCCGGCGAGCAAGCATCCCAGCTATCTGAACTACACCAATTTTACCATGTTTGCTGTCAATTACGATCCCATTACGTTCGTTAAATTGGCTAGCTTTATCAAACTCAGCATTAAGAAATCGGCCTGGACGATAAATTATAGATTCTACTGTACCACTTATAGGAATACGGTTGATATGGCATGAAAAAATATTCATAAATACGGAAATACGAACCATTTCTTCTTTACCCAATCCTAATTCTTCAGGTGGAACACACGGCTCAACGAATGAGATACGCCCATCAGCAGGCGATATAATCCAATTTGGATTCAATGGTATTACGCGGTCTGGATCACGAAAAAAATATATGCACCATACAGTGAGAACAAGACCACACCAAAACAACGGACCCCATACCCAACCAAGAATGAGCGAAATGACAAAAAACGCCACAATAAAAGGATAACCTTCTTTATGAATGGGTACAAAGCTATTATGGACAGATTGTAAAATATTCATATAATTTCCTATTCATAATATAACTTAAACATATAATAAATTTTTTTGTTCCCTCTTGCCCTTTTTACACTTAATCAACATCTATATGAGGTTATAGATTCTATTTATGCTAATTTATTTTTTACGATTAACAACACCCATCTCATCTTCTTCACGCATTTTACGTAATTTTTCTTCGGCTTGCGATACTTCAAGTTGCTTATTCCACATTGAAGCGTATAAACCTTTCTTACTTAAAAGCTCTGCATGTGTCCCATTTTCAATAATACGTCCATTTTTGAGAACCAAAATTTCATCAGCATTTATAACAGTAGAAAGGCGGTGAGCAATTATCAATGTTGTACGCCCACGGCTTACGATATCTAATGCTTGTTGAATTTCTTGTTCCGTCGCCATATCAAGAGCTGCGGTTGCTTCATCCAGAATAAGAAGTGGAGGAGCCTTTAATAATGTCCGTGCAATAGCTACACGTTGTTTTTCACCACCTGAAAGTTTGAGTCCACGCTCACCTACTATAGATTGAAAACCTTCTGGAAGCATATCAATAAATTTTGATATCTGTGCTACATCAGCAGCATTACGCATTTCTTCATCTGTAGCATTTGGACGCCCGTATAAAATGTTATATGCAATTGTATCATTAAATAACACTGTGTCCTGTGGTACCGTGCCGATAGCTTCACGTAAACTTTTTTGCGTTACATCACGGATGTCTTGTTCATCAATTGTGATAGAACCCGCATCAACATCGTAAAAACGAAACAGTAATCGAGAAATAGTCGATTTACCAGCACCTGATGGACCGACAATGGCAACCGTTTTTCCTCCAGGAACCTCAAAATCAATACCTTTAAGAATCTGGCGAGTCGAATCATAGGAAAATTTAACCTGATTAAACCGAATGGTAGCGTGGCTCACCTTTAAAGGTTCAGCATCTGATTTATCAGCTATTTCCTGCTTAACATCCAAAAGATCAAACATAGATTCAACATCAGTCAAACCTTGCCGAACGTCACGATATATTGAACCAATAAAATTTAGTGGAATGGAAAACTGTATTAAAAGCGCATTAATAAAAACAAAATCCCCCAAAGTCTGTGTCTTATGCAATACCTCGTAAGCTGACATCAACATCAGAATAGCCATCCCAATACCGAAAATGAGCGCTTGACCAAAATTAAGCCAGCTTAATGATGTCCAAATTTTCGTTGCTGCTTTTTCATAACTGGTCATAGAATAATCGAAGCGACGCGCTTCCAGATTTTCATTGCAAAAATATTTGACTGTTTCAAAATTCAAAAGAGAATCAACAGCACGAGTATTAGCCTCAGTATCTGCCATATTCATTTCTTGCCGAATACGAATGCGCCAATCACTCGCTTTGATTGTGAATAAAATATATAAACCAACCATTACTACAACTATGAAAAAATAATACCATCCATAGCTTATGTAAAAAACAAACGCTGTTAAAACAAACTCTAAAATCGTTGGAACTGTATTAAGAATTGAAAACCTAACAATATCTTCAATTCCCTTCGTGCCACGCTCAATCACACGAGAAAGCCCACCAATTTGCTTTTCTAAATGAAATCGCAAAGACAACCCATGAATATGTACAAAAGTCTTATAGGCTAACTTGTGAATAGCATGTTGACCAACGGTTGCAAATAGATAATCACGTAACTGATTTAATGCAGATTGCAGAATACGCACAACGTTATATGCCAAAACGAGCACGATAGGAACAATATAACTGGATGGACCCCACACAAATGGTTGAGAGCTGAGATCAAGCCCATCTGTAGCATATTTAAAAAAATACGGTACAGATAAGAGAATTAGTTTAGCTAAAACAAGATAAAATATTGCCCATATAACTCGTACTTTTAGATCACGCCGCTCTACCGGCCACATATAAGGCCATAACCTACAAAGTGTGTGCAAAGCACCCCCTGTATCTGACGATACAGTTTTGATTATTTTATCCTGTTTCATAAAGCTCTTACTTTTTTATCATCCACTCAACAGATATTACAATATTTTCCCTATTGTCATTTACAGGTTATATTACTTTTTTATACATTCTCTGTAAACGAAGCGTATTAGTTTTTTAAATAGACTTTTTTTAAAAAAGGAACAAGAAATAATCCCTTATAAAGTTTATTATTTTGATCCATACGACTATATCTTTTGGTTGCAAATAAATTTTTAACCTTTGCATATTTCTGTATCAATTATGCTTGAAACCATATTTTATTTACCAAATTTTTTAAGCTCCTTATCGAAAACTTCGTTGTGCTTAAAATAATAAACTCTTTGCCTTCTTCCTTCTAAAGATAGAACAATCGCTGTTGTTTTCTAAATAAAAAAAATCTGCTTCATGTAAGCTAAAACCTTAAATTTATAACATTTTAATCAAATAATTTATTGCCTATGCTAAAACTCCTTATCTCCCCCACTTAGAGTATACCATTCAAAACCAATGCGACATTTTTTCGTGCAACAAGACAATAAAAAACTGAATAACCTGCAAAAATTAAGAGATATGACCAAATCTTGCTAAATGTACAAGACAACCAATAATTGAACACCGGCTAATATTCGAATTAGGAATAACGCCCTACAGAATACCCCCATTACAAAATTGCTTACCAAATTAATTCATGCCATTTTACTAAGACTGCCACAACTGATTGTTGTTAAAATTAAATAGGATAGTAACAAGATCTACAGCTAGCTTAAGTACGACATATCCATAATTTTATAAAATTCCACCAGCTTCTTCCTTTTTTGAAAGCTGCTGAAATACAAAAATATAACTACTTTACTTCCCACATAGTTATACGCTTACCAGTCTGTAGGTCTTTTTTATCTTTTAAAATAATCCCTTCGGCTGCAAGCTTGTCACGAATTGCATCTGCAGCTGCCCACTCTTTATTATCGATAAGCCGTAGCCTCTCTGCAACACATTGATCAATAAATTTTGAATCGAGAGGAACTTGCTTCATAAACAATGGACAATCTGCCTCTCTAATCCATTCCTGCCGCAATAGTCCAAATAAACCCATCCCATTTGCAAGAGATACAGCATCCCCTATTTTATAAAATTTTCGCAAAAGAGCAAATGCATTCGGAGTATTAAGATCATCACTTAGTGCTTTTATCAAAGAGTCATCACAAGCTTCATTTTTCTCCACACAACTCCTTTCACAACGCAGCAATTCATACCAACGATACAGTTCCTTACTAGACTGCGCTAAACGTTGAGCTGTCCAATTTAACGGCTCACGATAATGCGTTTGTAACATCGAAAAACGTGCAGACAAACCCGCCCAATTTTGCTTCATCTCATCTTTTAAAGCATCATTAACCTCAAAAAAATTATTCTCTAAAACAGAACGAACAGTAATGAAATTACCAATGCTTTTAGACATCTTTTTGCCTTCAACTTGCAAAAAACCGTTATGCATCCAAAGATTGGCCATCCGCTCAGTTCCAAAAGCTGAACAACTTTGTGCAATTTCATTTTCATGGTGGGGAAAAATCAAATCAATACCACCACCATGTATATCGAAAATATTTGCTGTAGGATCCTCACAGGTCAAACCACCACCATAGGGCTCTAATAGTTTTGCCATTGACATTGCAGAACATTCAATATGCCAACCCGGGCGACCCAATACAGAAATTCCTGCTGGTGACACCCAACCTGGTTCCCCCTCCATAGAGGGTTTCCACAAAACAAAGTCCATCTCCTCCCTTTTATAAGTAGCAACATCAACACGAGCACCAGCTCTCATTTCATCTAAGGAACGCTTTGCAAATGCACCATAATGAGGATGACTCTTTATGCTGCTGACAGAAAATAATACATGATTATCCGCTTTGTAAGCATGCCCCTTTTCAAGCAACCTCTCAATCAAAGAGCGCATCTCCTCTAAGTGATCAGTTGCACGCGGCTGACTAGTTGGCAATAAACAACCAAGCGCTATTGTATCTTGTTGAAATTGAGAATACGTGCGCTCAGTTAATTGGCGAATAGCATCGTTAAGTGTTAACTTTGGATATTCAAAAGCTGCTCGTGCATTAATCTTATCATCTACATCTGTAATATTACGTGCATATATAACATGATCATTGCCATAGACATAACGTAATAAGCGAAACAACAGATCAAATACAATCACAGGACGTGCATTACCTATATGAGCATAATCGTAAACCGTTGGACCACAAACATAAAGACGTATTTTTTTCTCATCTATCGGTATAAAATTTTCTTTTTTACGTGTAAGCGTATTATAAAATCGCAACTCTCTCATAATTGTACTCCGCTAACGATATTACCCACCGCTCTTCAAGGTAAATCTTACTAAAATATGCATCATGCGGTTTAAATTAAAACCTTTGTATCTTATGTAAAATTCTCATAACTGCCCCATTTTTTGGGCTCTCCCCATCATTTTTCATAAAAATGATCCATTTCATTTGATTGGAGAATAGTATGCTATCAATAAAGACCATATTTTTTAGAAGAAAACTGTCTCAGAAGAAAATCCGCGGTGCACTATAAAACATAAATTTATACGAAAAAAGATGATATACAGAAAAGTCTAAAATTTCTAATCACTTAGAACTTAGTCAGAATCTTCGATATCATCATTATAGCTTTTTCACTGTATTGCATGCCCTAAATTTTATAACATTTCATTACTCGTAATGATGCAAAAACCATTTTTGTCCTATCTTTATAATATGCGCTCTACAACCAAGCTATTTTACCCGAAATTATAAATTAAAAAAATTTATTTAAAAGGAATAAGAGAAATAATGCATAATATATTGATAAATATCATTTTTTTAACTTTTTTTTCAGCTTCAACACCAACCTTAGCGCAACAATCTCCTCCCTATGAGACAAAATTACTGCGACTAGCAGAAATTTTAGGATCTCTACACTACCTACAAAATCTTTGTAGCACCCCTACAAACCAGTGGTATGACTATATGACCGCATTGATTGAAGCAGAACAACCAACTCTACAAAGACGTGCTTATTTTTACGAAGCATTTAATGAAGCATATCGTTCTTTCGCAGAAAATTATCATCATTGTACACAATCAGCAATTGAAGCAAATAAAAGATATATTAAAGAAGGAAAATCATTATCAAAAAACTTTCTTATACATTATCATAAGTAACCTACACAAAAGTGGCCAATTGCTCAGTTTGAATTATAGTAGTGAAAATGCTCTCAATAAGCGACCCTTTACACACATATTTTTGCAGAATAGGCCCTCGAAACATTTTTATTTTCGCACAATAAAATCACCATGAGCGCCTTCTGTATGTAAGAAAATCACGCTATAAAACTCATTAAATTTATCTGATTACGCCAAAACTTCTATAAATTTAACAGTCTCACCTTGCGAAGGTGTAACAATGTCACCTTCCCACATAACACGCATACCACGAATAATGGTTCCGACAGGCCAACCTTTAACCTTTTTGCCATCATACGGTGTCCAACCCGCGCGCGAACCAATCAATGCATTTGTAATAATTTCTTCACGTTTAAGATCAACAATGGTCAAATCAGCATCATATCCAACCGCAAGGCGCCCTTTACAGCTTATCCCAAAAATGCGGCTAGGACCATGCGATGTGAGATCAACAAAACGTTCAAGAGATATCTTTCCTGCATTTACATGTGTCAACATAATTGCTACTGTTGTCTGTACACCCGTCATCCCTGAAGGTGAAGCAGGATAAGGTTGTAGCTTTTCTTCCAAAGTATGAGGAGCGTGGTCAGAACCTAAAACATCAACAATACCTTGCTGAACGCCATACCAAAGAGATTCATGATGTAAGCTCTCACGGATCGGTGGGTTCATTTGCATCAATGTACCCAAACGCTTATAATCCTCAGCACTTAAAGTCAAATGATGCTGCGTAACTTCAATTGTTGCCACGTCTTTGTGTTTTTTTAGAAAATTAATTTCTTCCGCAGTAGACAAATGTAAAACATGAATGCGCGCTTTCATTTCATGCGCAATTTTTACCAAGCGTTGCGTACATTTTAATGCTGCAACCTCGTCACGCCAAACCGGATGCGATGATGCATCTCCTTCAATACACAATATTTTACGTTCATTGAGCCTTGCCTCATCTTCAGAGTGAAAAGCCACACGACGGCGTGTGTTTTTCAAAATAAGACGTACACTTTCATCATCATCTACCAAAAGATCACCAGTAGAAGACCCCATGAATACTTTAATTCCAGCAACACCAGGAAGTTTTTCTAACTCAGCCAATTCACGTGTATTTTCACGCGTTCCTCCAACCCAAAATGCAAAATCACAATGCATCCGATGAAACCCGCGTTTCACTTTATCAGATAATGCTTCTTCTGATGTAGTTAATGGGTTAGTATTAGGCATTTCAAACACCGTCGTAACCCCTCCTAACACTGCAGAATACGAGCCACTTTCTAAATCTTCTTTATGTTCATTTCCCGGCTCACGAAAATGAACTTGACTATCGATAATCCCTGGTAAAATATGCAGTCCTGTACAATCAATCACTTCACCAGCAGATGCACGTGTAAGATCACCAATTTCAGCAATACGGCCATTTGTAACACCAATATCACGCTTACTACTTCCATCATGATTCACGACTGTTGCACCTTTAAAAATTGCATCAAATGTCTTAAACATAGCCGCACTCCTTACGTATCATTTTTTTATCGATTATGTAACTTTGGGCAGAAAGGCAAGAACCATGATTGAAAAACAGAATGGCATTCTTCTTCAAAACCGTAAAATTATTAAAGTTACCGGTGAAGAAGCAACAGATTTTCTGCAGGTGCTTATTACGACAGATGTGACAAAAATCAACCCACAAGAAATTTTCCCTGGAGCTCTTTTATCTCCACAAGGAAAAGTTATCGCTGATTTCCTTATCTGCAAAAGAAACAATAATTATCTGATTGATATTGTTGAATCTTTAGCTGAGACCTTCTACAAGCGCCTCCTCCTCTATAAATTGCATAAAAAAGTAGAAATTACAAAACCATTACAAGAACTTGTTACAGTTTCTTGGCATAATGAATTAGATACGTTGAACTCTGATTCAATTTTTCTCGATAAGAGATTTCCCAAAAAAGAAAAAATAACACGAATCTATGGAAAAACACCCTTTTCTGTTGCAGAATGTCATGACAATTGGAATAGACTACGTGTCCGTTATGCAATTGCAGAAAGCGATCAAGACTATGAAATAGGGAAAGTCTTTCCCCATGATATTAATTATGATCAAATCAATGGACTAGCATTTAACAAAGGTTGTTATATCGGACAAGAAATTGTTTCACGAATCCATCATAGACGCATAGCGCGTCGTCGTATTTTAGTTGTAAAAAGTCAGTATAAATTAACTCCAGGCTCTAGCGTTGAAGCAGGAACAAAAGTACTTGGTTACTTGGGAACATGCGCTGCAAACGAAGCTCTAGCTTTAATGCGTATTGACCACGTAAAAGATGCTATGAATAATAATAGCTCATTTACAGTAAAAAATGCTCCAGTCACAATAAATATTGCTGAAAATATGAATTTTACCTTTCCTGAAAGCACAGTGGAAATGAACTAATGGCTAAAGCTGACTTATCACAGAATGGAGAAGCACGGGCTTGGCAAAGAATGCTTTCTGGCCGAAAACTTGATCTGCTAAACCCTTCTCCTTTTGATGTTGAAATTGAAGATATTGCTCATGGACTTTCCCGCGTCGCACGCTGGAACGGTCAAACACGAGGAGAACATGCCTATTCTGTAGCGCAACATTCACTTTTAGTAGAACAAATATTTCAAAAGCTGTTTCCCCAATCATGTAAAAATGACTGCCTTTGTTCCCTTCTTCATGACGCACCAGAATATGTCATTGGTGATATGATTTCACCCTTTAAGGCTGTCATAGGAAAACAATATGAGCTCATCGAAAAACGTATACAAGATGCTATCCATCTGCGCTTTTCTCTCCCCGTTAACCCGTCTAAAATACTCTTAAAAAAAATTAAACAAGCCAACCGTATTGCCGCATTTTACGAATCTATAACACTTGCTGGATTTAATATCGAAGAAGCCCTTTACTATTTTGGCTCTCCAAATAACATTTTATGCGATGAGCTCAATTTACAACCAAATTCTACACAACAAATAGAAAATGCTTTTTTAAGGCGTTTTAATGAGCTTGATACTCAAAGGTCGTAATAATATGCTCCTTATATCACTCATATTTTACAACTTCAATTTTAAAAATGAATGTATTAGAATATCATCTTCTTCCGTTAATACCTGCTCTAATGCACTCTCAAAAGAATAAATTTCTCCTTATTTCACTCATTACCCTATGAATATTTGATGCTCTATAACTCCTACTTCCATATAACGCATATTAATTATCAGAACTTCCTAATAAATGCTCTCTCATCAAGCTTTGCACAGAAGACTGGATTTATTTCAGTTTATAAACTTCTGCATCAGATGGAAAAGCACGTGATGTAACATCCTCTGCATAATTTTTGACCGCAGTCTCCATGGCCTGTTTAAGAGCACCATAACGACGTACAAATTTAGGCACATGTGCACCATAGCCTAACATATCTTCCATAACCAACACTTGTCCATCACACTGATTGGACGCTCCAATACCAATAGTAGGAATAGAAAGTTCTTGTGTAAGCTTCACCGCTAAGGGCTCAACAACCCCTTCCACAACAACAGCAAAAGCACCAGCCTCTTCAATAGCTACCCCATCGGCCAAAATCCTTTGCCAATCACTTTCGTTTCGCCCTTGTGTCTTAAAACCACCAAAAAGATTTACCGCCTGTGGAGTAAGTCCGATATGCCCCATAACTGGAATGCCGCGTTTACACAAAAAGTCAATTGTTTCAGCCATATAAGCACCACCTTCAAGCTTAACTGCACCACATTCTGTTTCCACAAGAATACGCGATGCATTCGAAAAAGCCTGTTCAGGACTTTCTTCATAAGAACCAAAAGGCATATCAACAACTACAAGAGCTCTCTTAGAGCCACGCATAACAGCTTGCCCATGCAAAATCATCATATCTAAATTAACAGGAATCGTTGTCTCAAAACCATACACAACCATACCAACGCTATCACCAACCAAAAGAAAATCGCAATATGGATCAGCAATCTGCGCGGTATATGCCTGATAAGCCGTTAAAGAGACAATCGGCTGTTGTCCTTTTCTTGATCGTATTTCAGAAGAAGTTATACGCTTCACGATTTTATTTTGTAGACTCATTTTTAGCTTTCTCTTGCAATATATATTGATCAATAAGCCTCACTGTACCAAAACGGACAGTGAGGAGTAAAACTGCAGGTTTATCTAATTTTCCTTTAACAACACATAAAGTTTCCATATCCCGTAAATCTATCGCTTCAATGATTGCGCGCGATTCTTGCTGTAAAGTATTGCAAACAATTTTGCATAATTTGTTAACCGACCGTTCACCTTGGTGATAAAGCTTTTCAGCAGCTTTACCACTTTTAGGAATAATTTTTGCAGCTTTGCGATCTTCTAATGTTAAAAACTGATTACGCGAAGAACACGCTACGCCATCTGTTTCGCGTAAAATAGGCACTCCAATAATTTCAATAGGAAAAGCTAAATCTTCAACCATACGCCGAATAATTAAAATTTGTTGAAAATCCTTTTCCCCAAAAAAAGCTTTATCTGGCTGAACAATATTAAAAAGCTTAGCTACAACGCTTGTCACCCCACAAAAATGTCCTGGACGTAATCTCCCCATTAAAATACTCGACAATTTTTCTACCTTAACGATTGTATTATTTCCTGATGGCCACATTTCTTCAACAGAAGGTGCAAAAACATACTCAACACCTGCTTTTTCCAACAAAGCACAATCTCCCATTAAATCTCTCGGATATTTATCAAAATCTTCATGGGAGCCAAATTGCTTTGGATTGACAAAAATAGAAACCAATATTCGGTCACACATTGCCTTTGCTCTCTGTACTAATGCGAGGTGACCATCATGTAATGCGCCCATAGTAGGAACCAAAGCAATTGAAAATCCTAGATGTCGTTCTTTTGCGACACACTGACGTACCTCAGCAATTGTTTTTAAGATTCTCATCTTTATATTCTATTCACTAGTTATAAAATTAACAAATTAATGCTTGCATACGAAATCGTCGTTCAAACAATTGTATTAAATTCACACGCATAGATGGCTGTTTTATATCCCGTGGCTCCAAAACATGACGCATTAAAAAGAAACCTGTTAGAATTAAACCATTTATTATGTCACTAAAATCTGCAGGACGTGTAGTTCTTTGCACAAGAAACTGTGGTAGAGTTAGGAGTTTTTCTTTCCAAGGACGCCCCGCTTCTTCACATACAGCTCGCCCCGATTTTGGTGATACATAACAAAGTCTTTCTCGGCGCCCTGTTACAACACAATGAGATAAATCAAGGCCAAGGCCAAGCTCTTCAAGTAACCGCATTTCAAAGCGGACAAGTAATTCCGCATTTACAAACGGCTCACAAAAATTCTGCATAAAAAGGTGTAAAATATCGTATAAAATGGGATGTGGATCACGCTCAGGAAGAAGACGCAAATAAAAAGCTATCAACTGCAAAGCATAAAGAGCTTCAGGTAAGAGTATTAACCGCGCTGCATGCAAATCAAGTGCTTCAAGCCGAAAAAGTCCTAAATGTTCATCTAAACGTGCCCACCATTCAGCCTCAACAAAATTCCCAGGTTGAAGAAGAGCTGCCATACGACGCGAACGCCCTCCTTTCACAACTCCCATATAACGGCCGTGCTGACGTGTCATAATTTCAAGAATAACACTTGTTTCACCATATTGACGGGTACCAAGGATAATGGCTTGTTCTTTCCATTTCATTTTATTTTAAAAAATCCAATCTCATTTCTCGGTAACGCTCTGGATCAGTATCCCAATTATCACGCACTTTTACAAATAGAAAAAGATGAACCTTCTGATCCATAATTTCCATTAATTCCTTACGTGCTGCTTGACCAATCGCTTTAATTGTATCGCCTTTTGCTCCTAAAACAATTTTTTTCTGACTATCACGCCCTACGTAAATGACTTGGTGGATTTTAACCGAACCATCTAAGCACTCTTCCCAGCTTTCTGTTTCGACTGTTGAAAAATAAGGAAGTTCATTATGAAGGCGAAAAAAAAGCTTTTCACGTGTAATTTCGGCAGCAAGCTGACGCATAGGCATATCTGAAACTTGATCTTCTGGATAATGCCACGGTCCCTTTTGCATCATTCTACTAAGTGCACAAAGCAAATCCTGACAACCAGAACCATTTAGAGCGGAAATCATAAATGTTTGCAAAAACTCCATACGCTCATTAATTTTGGCGGTTAATGCTAGAAGAGATGATTTAGCAACTGTATCAATTTTATTAAGAATAAGAATTTTATCCTGTTTAATCTTTTTTACAATATCTAGCATCCCACAAACTTCATCAGAAAGACCACTCTTAGCATCAATCAAAACTAAAAGAACATCAGAACTCTTAGCGATTCCCCAAGCAGCAGATACCATAGCACGTTCTAACTGCTTATGTGGACGAAAAACTCCTGGTGTATCAACCAACACAATTTGTGCATCATCATGAATGACAATACCACGAATTACAGTTCGAGTCGTTTGTACCTTATGTGTTACAATTGAAACCTTCGTTCCTACTAACTGATTAACTAATGTAGATTTGCCAGCATTAGGCATTCCAATAAGCACTACAAAACCAGAACGCGTTTTGATCACGTCATTCATGACCATTTTTTCCTATTGTTTCCCAAATGCCTTCTCGTCGTAAAATTTTCTCAGCTGCCATTCTTTCAGCACACCGTTTAGAATTTCCTTGTCCAATCTCCGACGCAAACCCCAAAATGCTCACCTCTACCATAAAAACAGGATCATGATCTGGGCCGGAACGTTTTATAACCCGATAATGTGGTTGTACACCACCTTGTACATGCGCCCATTCCTGCAACTCTGTCTTAGCATCACGCCGAGCAGCATCCATCTTCTTTGCGCGACTTTGCCAATATTTCTCAATAAAAGGGCAAACGCTTTCCAAGCCTCCATCAAGATATATTACAGCAATCAAAGACTCTATCACATCAGCGTATATATTCGTAAGACGACGCCTCTTTAAGCTTCTCATCTCAAAGCCAACATGTATCATATCGGGCAAACCTATCTCTAGCGCAATATCAGCACATGTCTGCGCATTCACCAAACCGTTTAAACGTACAGATAACTCACCTTCACTTGCTTGTGGAAATAATTGATACAACATCTTCGCAATCACAAGCCCTAGAACCCTATCACCTAGAAATTCTAAACGCTCATAATTTCCTTGTTCCGAATCCTGTACACTAGAATGTGTTAATGCCTTTTTTAATCTCCCTTCGTCTGCAAAATGATGCCCTGTCAATCTTTCAAGCTGATCAATCACTGGACGATTCATCGTTGATCTCCTGCTTACTAAGCGGCAAATCATGAACAGTATTAATAAAAGAAAACAAACGTTTCCAGCGTACATCAAATGGCCAACGCCAAACCTGCCAAGCACTTGAACCATTCCTCATAGAGAAAAAAATCAAACTTGCTCGACCAATAAGATTTTCCTCCGGAACATAACCTACATCCAAACGACTATCGTCCGAATTATCACGGTTATCACCCATCATAAAATAATGCCCTGATGGAACTTCAAAAACTTTTGTATCATCAACCTGCGGGATAAACGCCAAATCAAGTGTATCATAGCTAACACCGTTGGACATTGTCTCGCGATAAACATCAACAGGATAGTTAACTTCTGTTATATCGGAATTATCAATCTTCCCCATAAAATGGCGTGAAACAGCCTCATCATTAATATAAAGAACACTTTGACGAACTTGTATACGATCACCCGGTAGCCCAACAACACGTTTTATATAATCAATATCTGGATTACTCGGTAAACGAAAAACCACGACATCCCCGCGCTGAGGCTGAGACGCCCAAATACGCCCAGAAAAAATAGGGGGAGAAAAAGGTATGGAAAAATGAGAATACCCATACGCATACTTAGAAACAAATAAATAATCTCCCACTAACAAAGTAGGGCGCATAGAACCAGAAGGGATAGTAAAAGGTTGAAAAAAAAATGTACGAATAAACGCTGCTAAAAACAAAGCTTGTATTAAAACAAAAATAAATTCAAGAATTCCGCCTTTTCCTTCTTTTTTATGCATTTTCTTTTTCTGGATCATTACAGATAACCTTCCCATCACAGACATAATTCACTCTTTATCATAATGCTCAAATAACAAAAGTACAATCTCTCACAATATCTATTCACGCAGAAGCGCTTCGATAATAACAAATGCCTGGGCCCAAGGAAAATCATCCGTTATACTAAGGTGAATAATAGCTTCGTAACGAGGAGGCAATAACTTTTGTAATTGCATTTGCGCACGATCTGTTAATTCCATGCTTGGCTTGCCGGATGGTAAATTAACTACTCCCATGTCTTTCCAACCCACACCACAAGCAATCCCCGTCCCTAAAGCCTTAGCACATGCTTCTTTGGCAGCAAATCTTTTAGCATAAGAAGAAGATCTTTCTTTGAGACTATTAGATTTATTTTGTTCAATATCGGTAAAAATACGTTGAACAAAACGATCACCATAACGAATCAGCATTCTCTCAATACGCCTTATATCAATAAGGTCATTTCCAAGACCAATAATCATAAGACATCACCCTAATTTTCTTGCCATAAACGCTTTTTCTTTATAATTTTTTGATACCGCTTTTGTTGAAAGCGAGTAATTGCTCTGTAAACGCCTACATAAGATAAAGTACCAAAAATAAAACCCAAAAGGGTACCACCTAAAATCATCGGCCTCATGATCAAATCCCACGCTCCTTTAAAAAGCAGAGATATATTTGACAATGTCAAGCCATTAAACAGAAGGCGAATTTGAGAAAGAGAAATCTCATTTATATTGCTAAAAAGCGATAAACAAAAATAGCCTACTTTATAATCGGCCATAACAATCAACAAAAATGTGAGTGGATTAGAAAAAAGCGTACCAATAATGGCTGCTGCAAAATTTCCACGAAAAATCCAGGAAAAAAATATTGCTAAAATAATATGCATCCCAAAGAGAGGCGAACAAGCTAAAAAAATACCGATAGCAAACCCTAATGCAACTTTATGCGGTGTCGCTGATATACGCAAAATACGCTTATGTATGTAGCAAAATGTGCGGGAAAATGAACGACGTGGCCATAACCAAAGTCGCACACGCTTTATAAAGGCTATTGGCTCTCGACGACGAAAAAGCATATGATTCTCAATATATATTTGGTGAAAACGAAATAATTCTTATGGTTCAAATTAATTTCTCCAAGTTCTTACATCAAAAACAAACAATTAAATATTTCTGCTTCCTGGCTTAATCGCTGGAAGCATAGAAAGTTCAGCAGGAAGTGCATCACTAGCATAAGATGCTATCTCATATTCAGCAAGCGCAATCAGAGGAACCCCTACATCGGCTTTACCACCAGAGCGGTCCAGAATACATGCACTTGCAAGCACATCTGCTCCCGCTGCGATCAGAGCTTCAACAGTCTCACGAATCGAAAGACCCGTTGTCACGATATCTTCAACTATCACAACCTTTGCACCCTTCTTGATTTCAAAACGACGCAACTCAAATACACCATTGACACGCTCTACCCAAAGAGAAGGAACACCAAGGTGACGCGCGGTTTCATACGAAGGGATGAGACCACCAATCGCAGGACCAACTACATAATCAATGCTTTCCTCAACAGTTTTTTTGATTTTTTCAGCTAACCCACAACATAACTTCTCTGTTAAGTCAGCATGCATGAATACTTTTGCTTTCTGCATATATGTAGCACTATGGCGGCCTGATGTTAAAATAAAATGCCCTTCCAGAATAGCATCTGCTTTTTTAAAAATATCAATCACATCCTGTGTATTCATCTCAAAACCTCTTTTTTTATCCATGAACCCGGCGTACTGTACTAACTGAACCAGCCTCTTTTAACTGAGAAAAAATACGATTCAGATGCTTTAAATCCCAAACTTCCAAATCAATCATAATTTCTGTGAAATCCGGTGCTGTCCGAACAAAAGACAAATTTTGTATATTGGCATCATTTGCAGAAATAACCTGCGTAATTTCAGCCAAAGAGCCAGGGCTATTAACAACCAAAATATTAATCCGAGCAGGAAAACGTTCACTCATTTGGGCATCGATATCCCAGCGAACATCAATCCATCTCTCTGGCTGATCATCATATGCCATCAGAGCCGAAGACTGTATCGGATAAATAACTATCCCTGCCCCCGGCTGCATAATGCCAACAATCCGATCCCCAGGAACTGCGCCTTCAGGAGAAAACCGTACAGGGATATCTCCACGGGTTCCCCTAATGGGCAATGCTTTTGATTGACGCTTCTCTGCAGTTGAATCTTTTTCATTTTCTGGAACTTTAAAAATCATACCTTGAGCATTTTCAATATTAAACCAACCTTCTTCTTTGGTCTTAAAAGACGACTTTTGTACTACGCGGTGATCTTGATAATCAGGATACACCGCTTTAATCACATCAGCTGAAAGTAATTCACCACGCCCAACAGCAGCTAATACATCTTCCACATCTTTGCGTGCCAAACGTGGTAAAACTTGCTTAAGAACATCTTTTGAAAATTGTTTTCCCATATATTCAAACGAGCGCTCAAGTATTCGATACCCCAATCCAGAATATTGCTTACGTACCAGCGCGCGGCTTGCTCGACGAATAGCTGAACGCGCTTTACCTGTTACAACAAGAAATTCCCACGCCGCTGAAGGAATTTGAGCTTGTGAACGTATAATATCAACTTCATCACCATTTTTTAATTTTGTCATTAAAGGCATAATACGACCATTAATTTTTACACCCACGCAAGAATCACCAATATCTGTGTGAACTGCATAAGCAAAATCAATGGGAGTAGCGCCTTTTGGAAAAGCAATTAATCGACCTTTCGGAGTAAAACAAAAAACTTGATCTTGAAAAAGTTCAAGCTTTGTATGTTCTAAAAACTCTTCTGGGTTATCTCCATCTGACAAAGATTGAATCGTTTGACGTAACCATGCATAAGCATTGGTTTCACTTGATAACTTTGAAGTTGAATAATTGGAACCGTGATCTCTATAAATGGAATGCGCAGCAACACCATATTCAGCAACTTCATCCATAGCAGCAGTTCTAATTTGTAATTCAACCCGCTGCCTCGAAGGGCCTACAATTGTTGAATGAATGGAGCGGTAATCATTTTGTTTTGGTATAGAAATATAATCTTTAAAACGCCCAGGTACCATTGGCCACGTAGTATGGATCACCCCAAGAGCCCGATAACAATCATTCACTGTTTCAACAATAACACGAAATCCAAAAATATCAGATAACTGCTCAAAAGATAATGCCTTACTTTCCATTTTACGAAAGACCGAATAAGGTTTTTTCTGACGGCTTTTAACATCTGCTTTAATGCCATGTTCGAAAAAAAGTTTTGTCAGCTCATTTTCAATCCTAGAAAGCAAGTCACGGTTGCGCTTTGATAATTCAGCAAGCCGATTAGTAATCGTACGATAACCTTCTGGATTTAAATAAAAGAAAGAAAGATCTTCTAATTCCTCGCGCATATCCTGCATACCCATACGACCCGCAAGCGGCGCATAAATATCCATTGTCTCTTCAGCAATTCGCCGACGCTTATCATCGCGCATAACACCAAGTGTACGCATATTATGAAGACGATCAGCAAGTTTAACCAAAAGAACTCTGACATCATCAGAAATAGCGATAAGAAGTTTACGAAGATTCTCTGCCTGTACTGCCTTCTTCGATACAAGATCAAGCTTATTAAGCTTCGTGAGCCCTTCAACCAACTTACCAATTTCAAATCCGAAAAGTTGATCAATTTCGGCTCGTGTAGCGCTTGTATCTTCAATGGTATCGTGCAAAAGAGCAACGGCAATTGTTGCTTCATCTAACCGCATATCAGTTAAAATAGCAGCTACTTCTAAAGGATGAGAAAAATAAAGATCACCTGAAGCACGCTTTTGATGACCATGCTTTTGCATTGCATAATTGTAGGCTTTATTTAATAGAGCCTCATCCACGTCAGACTTGTAACGTTGAACACGCCAAACAAGCTCACACTGACGCATCATACGAGCATATCCTTTATCTTTGTTATAACTTACCCCTTATTGAACAGGAATGTTGCATCAATAAAAGATAAGAAAAATAACTATTAGTGCATGACAACGTGTATTTTCTCCCGTAATATAAACCGCAACAATTAATAATCGTCACTCTTCTCCGGAACAACCAAACCTTCAATACCTGCTAAAAGCTCTTCTTCTGACATATCATTGAATGATGCACCCTCTTCTCCAGATGAATCTCCAAAAACATTTTCAGATGCACCTGAGTGAGAAATAAGCTCATTTGCCATTTCTGGCTCATCAACCTCCACATGCTTTTGCAGCGAATGAATAAGATCTTCTTTCAAGTCAGCAGGTGATAACGTCTCTTCTGCTATTTCACGCAAAGCGACAACTGGATTTTTATCATTATCACGATCAACAGTGATCTGCGCACCCTGTGAAATCTGGCGCGCCCGATGCCCAGCTAAAAGCACCAACTCAAAGCGGTTATCTACTTTATCAATACAATCTTCCACTGTTACGCGGGCCATTTATGCCTCTTTCTTAAAGATTAAAAACTTCATAGCGAAGATAAAGTGTATACAATAAACAAAATAAAACACAAGAAAAACAATGCAAGCTTTAAATATTTTTTACTCAAAGAGGCTTATTAAAAAACTCTTGGAAGCTTTATAACCAAGTACATAATCTATTCAAATAAGTTATCAATACCACTATAAAATAAAAGTTTCCAAGAGTACCGTATTCAAACAAAAAATACATTCACCTGATAAAATCGCTCTCTAATCAGAAAATTCATCCTTTTAAATTATCCTAACCATTCACATTGGTTAAATGCACACCATTAAAGACTTTATCCTATTAAACGTCGTATTTATGGCTCTTCTATTCATCAAACAAATAACTGAGGAATTGTTGCTTTCTCAAAAATAATCATAATAATTTTAAGTTAAATTATGTTGTTCAATAACGTAATTGTATTTATCATGATTGTTTTAATTGTTTTAAAAGACATAATCCGTCATATACCCCATAAATAACTCAAAGAATTTTTATAAAAATTATTAGTACCTACTACCCATGAATAGCCAATTAACATCACCTTGCCCAGAACCACCGAAAGATTGCAATTTATGCCCACGCCTCCACAAGTTTCTCTCTGATTGGCGCATGAAGGAGCCAAGCTGGCATAATGCACCTGTCCGCCCATTCTTTCCTTATAGAGGCGCAGCTACAACACGCCTTCTCATTGTTGGTCTTGCTCCTGGATTACGTGGAGCGAATCGAACTGGACGCCCTTTTACTGGTGATTACGCTGGACACTTGCTCTATTCCACTTTAAAGGATTTTGGTTTTGCTCAAGGCACCTTTGAAGAAAAAGCAAACGACAACCTTGAATTAATTGACGCAGCAATTGTTAACTCAGTTCGTTGTGTTCCGCCTGAAAATAAACCTACTGGTACAGAGATTAACACTTGCAGATATTTCTTTTCACCTCTTTTTAAAAACCTTCCAAAACTTAAAGCTGTTATTACTCTTGGTACTATTGCGCATCATTCAACTATACGTGCTCTCAATGCAAAAATTTCAGACCATCCTTTTAAACATGGCACAATAAACAACATCGGAAGATTGCGCATTTTTTCAAGCTATCACTGTTCACGCTACAATACCAATACTGGCCGTTTAACGAACACTATGTTTCACAAAATTTTTGAAGCAGTAAAAGCATATCTTGATCAACACTGAAATCTCCTGACATGCACTATCCCGATATACAAAATGATTCTGTCATCCATGTTTTTTTAAAAGCCTTGCTTTTTCGCGCCCCCAATCGCGCTTTTTTTCGGTTTCTCGCTTATCATGAAGCTTTTTTCCACGGGCCAAAGCAAGTTCCAACTTCGCACGTCCTTTTTCATTAAAGTAAAGCTTAAGAGGAACAAGCGTCATTCCTTCACGAGAAATCGCCTTAAAAAAACGTACCATTTCACGTTTTGAAATTAATAACTTACGCAAACGACGTGGCTCATGATTAAAGCGATTAGCCTGCGTATATTCAGGAATATAGCTGTTCACCAGCCACAATTCCCCATTTTCAAAGCTGGCATAACTTTCAGCAATATTTGCATGATTAGAACGCAAAGACTTCACTTCAGCTCCCTGAAGTACAAGACCAACTTCACAATTATCGAGAATTTCATAATTAAAACGAGCTTTACGATTGTCAGCAATTATTTTTCGTACTGGCGCGTTCTTTTTTTTGTGCATAGTTACATTATACCATTTTATTCTTTAAGCAAACCGGCATGGCGCAGAGCTGCATCAATAATATTCTTTGTGCTATCCGCTAGTGGAACAATTGGTGAGCGAACAATATCGCAACAAAGCCCTAATTTTGCAGCAGCATACTTAATACCAGCGGGGCTAGGCTCAATAAATACTGCACGATTAAGAGGCATCAAACGATCGTTTAATTCTAGTGCTGTCTTGTAATCACCACCTAAACAAGCAGCATGAAGCTCAGAACAAAGTTTCGGAGCAACATTAGACGAAACCGAAATACACCCTACACCTCCATGTGCATTAAAACCTAATGCTGTGGAATCATCACCAGAAAGCTGCATAAAGTCCTTGCCACACTTTTCACGTTGCTCACTAACACGCTCAACTTTGCTCGTTGCATCTTTAATACCAATGATATTTTTGAAGTCCTTTAAAAGGTCTCTCATAGTTTCCACAGCCATATCGATAACAGAACGACCAGGAATATTATAAATTATAATAGGTATAGAAATAGCTCTCGCAATGGAAGAAAAATGTGTGTATATACCAGATTGATTGGGTCTATTATAATAGGGAGTAACAACCAAGACTGCGTCTGCGCCTGCCTTTTCCGCATGTTGCGCAAGCTCTACGGCTTCACTTGTACTATTTGATCCTGCTCCAGCAACAACGGGAACACGCTTAGCAACCTGCCCAACACACAATTCTATAACTCTCTTGTGCTCTTCATGGCTTAAAGTTGGTGATTCACCCGTTGTCCCAACAGGACTTACACCGTTAATACCCTGCGTAATCTGCCACTCAACAAAATTGCAAAATGCTTTCTCATCAATAGCACCCCTATCATCAAAGGGGGTGATAAGCGCGGTTACAGCTCCCTTGAGCATAATAAACTCCCTGTAATATTCTCTTTACTCTTTAAATGGCCTTTATAAATTATCAACAACAGAGCATAGGCTTGCTCTATCGTTGAAGCAAGGTGAATTTCACAATAGCTTTCACAGGTTTTAACATGTATTGCCTTCAATTCTGAATATCTCTTTAAAGTATCAGCTTACATTAACTCGTTTTTCACGCTTCTATTTTAAAAATTTTTGAGGATTTCCCAAACAAGGTCTCAGGTTTTTTATCTATGCGTGCACTTCCTCTCCCACTTTTTTTACAAACCTTTACCGCACTTATACTGGTAAAAACAATTTTATTTTCAAGTGCATGTGCACAAACACCACTTTTCAGTGGGAAAGCACCAATCCCTTTGGCTCGCCCCACCCTCTTTGTTACCAAAAAAGAATCTAAAAAACCTCTTAAACAGACTCACATCACAAACCATGAAACTCCTTCAATAAAAAAACTCAAAGCTGGGCTGGATGCACTCACAAACAATAATATAGCAAGCACAATCAACCTTAGGAATTCAATGGAAAAGAATAGCCTTGATCACCACATTTTAACATGGGCGATCGGTATATCTGGCAATACAAAGACACCTATATCTGAAATATTTAATGCAATCAACGAGCTAAAAGGATGGCCAGGGATAAGCACTATGCAACGCAATGCTGAACGTGCTTTTATCAATGAAACTAATTCTACACATGCAATCCTCCAAAAATTCGTTCATCATCCACCTTTAACAGCACAAGGTATGGCCGTATTCGCTAAAGCACTTATTGCAACTGGACAAACAGCTCGTGCTCGACAAATTATTGCACCATGGTGGCATAAAGAAAAACTCAATGTACAAGAAGAAGAGCTTATTCTTAAAAATGCAAGTGCTGTATTAACACCCTTTGATCATTTGAAACGTATGCAATTTATGCTTTATACACATCACTTTGATTCAGCCGAGCGCGTTGCAAAATTAGCCAATGCTCAATCTCTTTTTAATGCTTTTATTGCCGTTGAAAAAAATGATCCTAGAGCCACGCAAAAATTACAAGCTGTAGAGCGATCATGGCAAAAAAATCCTCTCTTACAATTTGCTCGAATTCGTCACCTTCGACGAACTGGGCAATATAGTGCAGCTGCAGCCCTCATAATGAAAACACCGAGGGATGTATTAAAGCTCATGAACCCTCATACCTTGTGGAAAGAAAAACGCGCTCTTTCTCGCGAAATGCTCGATTTAAACAAACCTAAAATTGCTTATCAACTCGTTGCTACACATACTGGTATGACACCTTTATTGGCAGTCGATGCTGAATTTCATGCAGGATGGTATGCGCTACGATTCCTGCATGATCCTAGATTAGCAATGCAGCATTTTTCGCGTATTCCTAGACTATCTTCCGTACCTATTTCTGCATCACGTGGATACTATTGGATGGGAAGAACAGCAGAAACTCTAGGTGAATATAAGAATGCTCAGAATTATTTTCATCGTGCAGCTCATTTTATCTCCACTTATTATGGTCAATTAGCAGCTTCACGGCTTAACCAAAAAAAACTCAAAGTCTCCTTTCCAAAACCAACGACTGCTGAGCGACAACGTTTTAGTGCACGAAAAGCAATTCAAGCAATTCAACGCCTTGAATCAGCTGGATATGCTAGCTTTGCTAAAGTTTTTTATAGAGAATTAGGAAAAAAAATAGAAAGCCCCGGTGAATTAGCTCTTCTGGCAGTTATGGCCGAAAAAAATGGTGACTATTACACAAGCCTAAAAATCGGAAAAACTGCTGTTTTCCAAGGAAAAACTGTTGGTGCACTTCCCTACCCACTCGGTGCTATACCATCCTCTGTTGATATTCCTGTAACAAAAAAAGCACTCATCTACGCCATTGCACGCCAAGAAAGCGAATTTAACCCAACAGCAAGATCAAAAGCAGGTGCACAAGGGATACTCCAATTACTTCCTACGACAGCAAAAGCACTTGCAAAAAAACATTTAATCGCATGGTCGCCAAAAAAATTCAGCAGTGATGCCAGTTATAACGCTACATTAGGTGCCTATTTTCTAAGCGAACAATTAAAACGTTTTAACGGCTCCTATATACTGACCCTTATTAGTTACAACGCAGGTCCCCGGCGCGTTAATGAATGGATAGAACGTTATGGAGATCCTCGAAAGCAATCTCTTAATCAAGTTATCGACTGGATTGAACGCATACCCTATACAGAAACACGCAATTATGTGATGCGTGTTATGGAGAATTATGGAATTTATAAAGCAAGACTCACTGGAAAAATAGACATAAAAGCCGACCTTCTTTCTGGCAAATAAAAAATAGCATAATTCAGTTCTGTCCCAAAAGAGTTCACTTTTTATAAACTACAACATCTCAGAAATCATAAACATAAGGTAGATGGAAACTTACAAAAAATCCATTAAAATTAGCTAAATATCAATGATATTCTGATAACTTTGTTTATTTGTGATGGTGGTGGTGGTGGAAACGAACCCACACGTTGAAGTGCCGACATAGCTAGTCGATCAAGTTCTGCATCACCAGCCGAGACTACAACACGGCTAGAAAAAATATCCCCATGCTCATGCACTCTGAATTCTAGCTTCACCGTTCCTTTTGCACGACTGATACGTTGTCTCACAACATATTTTTTTTGCATTTCTAATTGCGCCTGTACCTTTGATAACCATTCTACTAATAACGCATCCTTAACTTCTGCTGTATCACCACCTTGACTGATAGTAGACGAACGTACTGCATTTACAGTGGATCTCTTTATTACGGCTTTTGGCATTGATATCGGTTGTCTATCTGGCGCTTTATGTGTCATTTTTTGAGGAGGAAGTTTTTCTAAAGATTTGATAATTTCCAAATCATCTTTTTCTGCAGTATGCTGAAGCTCTTCCGGTTGCACTTCACCCACTGGCTCCAATACCTCTGATTTATGTTCTAAAAGACCAAGCTGCGATTTTTCTAATTCTGTGCTAACATTCGACAGATCTGTACCAAGATCCTGTAAATCTGTGTCTACAACCGGAGACACAGTCTCTTGCTCTTGCGCAAAAGTCAGCATAATGGCAGTTGATGACATACCGTTACTTACACCGGTACTGTAAAAATAAAACCGTGCTCCCAATGCCACATGCAAAGAGAAAGAGCAAATAAACGCACCAATCCAAAGAGTTAATAACTGCCTCGTATATACAAAATTCATAGTTTTTTCCGCCACTATTTTGAGCTTAATATTGGTGTTCAACTTCATTAAACAGGCTATTTTGAAATTGCAACTTTTTCCTTGACTGATTTTATCATGTTTAATATGGTTTACCCGTGATGTTTTATTGAAGTCAAATCACTTTTGCTTTGTTGGCTAATTTGCAATTGGTAAATTGAGCGTTTTTGTATATAAAATTTCAAGTCAGAGAGGGGATATTATTTAAGAGAAAAAGGTTATGGTCTGTTATGCAAATAAGACGAGAGAATATCCATAAAAGCTGCATAATTTTAAGTGCATTATCTGTCTGCATACCTTCATTTGTTTTTGCGCAGAACAACGCTAGGGAAGCTGTAACTGAGCTCAAACCAATTGTAATTAAAGAAAAAAAAACAGAAGATGCTTCAAGTTTTATAACTGTTCTAACCAATCGTAAGACCGCGAGAGATATTAGTGAAAAACAAATAAGCGATGCCCATGATGTTAGTCGTCTTGATGCGTCTATAACTTATAACACAAGCAATAACAGTTTTGTGTTGCGCGGTTTAGATTCAGACCGTATTCTCACAAAGATAGATGGCATTGTTTTGCCGTGGTTTTCAGATATAGTACGGGGAAATAGTGGAAATACAACGTTTGATTTTGGGGCACTTTCTACGTTTGATATTGTGCAAGGATCGGATTCTAGTCTTTATGGATCTGGTGCTCTAGGAGGAGTCGTTGCTTTATCCACCCTTAATCCTGAAGATCTTATTACTGAAGAAAAGAATTGGGGTAGTTTTATAAAAAGTGGTTATC
Source organism: Bartonella vaga (assembly GCF_037070895.1). Taxonomy (NCBI): domain Bacteria; kingdom Pseudomonadati; phylum Pseudomonadota; class Alphaproteobacteria; order Hyphomicrobiales; family Bartonellaceae; genus Bartonella; species Bartonella vaga. Next base: position 88,790 of record NZ_JAYMZK010000002.1, on the reverse strand, counting down.
ACTCTGTTGATAATAGTTGGCGTGTAAGTCAAGCTTTTGCTGTACGTAGTTACAAAACACTCTTACTATTCCAAGGGTCTTATATAGAAGGAAATGAGCGCAAAAATATGGGAACCGTAGACGGTTATCAACAGCGTACACGTAAAAACCCCGCCCATTTTGACCAAAATAATTTGCTTTTTAAAATTCATCAATATGTTAATGATAACCATCGGTTTGGTTTTACAGCAGAGCGTTTTGGTTATGACACAAACACACATTCATTGAATGCATCCACAAGATACGCCCCTGGTTCCGTTTACGATCAGGACAATAAACGTCGTGAACGTCTTTCCCTCTCTTACAACTATAGCGGTAATGAAGATGCACTTTTTGATGCGTTTCTTGGGCAGCTTTATTGGCAAAGGCAATCCAATAATAATATTATGAATGGATTTCGTATTCGAGCTCCAGAAGGGGATTATTTAAGAGATAATGTGGTACGTGATACTAATTATGGTTTCAATGCACATGCCCTTAAAAAGATGAATATTGGTGCAGTAAGCCATACATTAAAGCTCGCTACTAATATTTTGTCATCTAAATTCCATCATTATATGTTAGGGAGGGATAATTGTCATTTGAAAGAAAATGCACAAGGATGTGCTTATTTACCTGCTAATCGATCAGAAACACCGGATACGAATAGCTACAATTTTGGTCTTACTTTTGAAGATGAAATTGGTTTCGCTAATAACCGTTTTCGTGTGACACCTGGAGGGCGTTATGATTGGTATAAACACACTCCTCAGAAAACAGACTCTTATGAAAAAGCATTGGGATCTGACGGATATCCTTCAGAAAAAAGTGATTCAAATTTTTCTCCTAAATTGCGAGTGGAGTGGGATGTTCGTAATCAAGTAACACTCTATGCTCAGTGGGCTCAGGCTTTTCGTGCACCACGAGTTTCAGAGCTTTACCTATCTTACACTAAGCCTTCTCTTTATTATGTAAAAGGAAATCCCGATCTTCAGTCAGAAACAAGTAATGGGTATGATATCGGTATACGATATGGAAATGTAAATTTCGGAGGTTCTTTCGGTGCCTTTGTCAATCAATATAAAAATTTTATAGATACCATAGATAAGGGGCCGTCAGAAGAATTTAGGTTTTCTCGTCGGCACTACGAAAATCGTTCGCGTGTAAGGATTTTGGGCGTTGAAACAAAAGCGCATTGGATTATTAAGAATGGTTTTCATAGCGACTTTTCCCTTGTCTATTCGCAAGGAAAAGATCTTGACAAAAATGAGTATCTGAACTCAATTCCAGCTTTAAAAGCGGTTATCGGATTAGGATATGCTAGCAATACTTGGGGAACAGATGTTGTACTTACTGTTGCAGCAAAACGTGACAAAGTTGCTGAAGAATCTGACTACCAAAAAATTCCAGGATATAACACTGTTGATGTATCAGGTTGGTGGAAGCCATTTGGTGAAAACGGACCTGTTATAAGAGCTGGGGTTTATAATCTTTTTAATGAAAAATATTGGAATGTATCAGATCTTCCTTCCGGTAAGAGTACAACACCAAAGGACTATTATAGCCAGCCTGGACGTAACTTTAAAGTGTCGTTTTTGCAAAAATTTTAATCACTTTTGTTGACTATTAAATCCATATGAAATTGTATCGGTAAAAGGATAAACTATCGTATTTATTTTCTCATTTTTTTGAAATCACAGAGGATTAAAAAAGCTTTAACTGTTTTTGATTCATAGGTTTTGGTTTTTCTGCTGTTGATAATAGGGATTTATGTGGTGGTGGGTTTTACCTATTGTGTTAGGTTTGAAATTGTAAAATTTGAAAAGTCAACTCTCAAAATAACATAGGAAATATCTATGTCATATACAGCTGAGATGATTATTAATCTGCGTGAAGAAAAAAAAGATATGCAAAATCGCGACTTTGTTGCTTCAATTGGTATATCTGAGGCAGAATTTATTGCTACTTATTGTATAATTGGAAAGGCAAGAAGATTACAAGCTAATGTTGCTCTTCTCCTAGAAAGTGCTCCTAAACTTGGAACAGTTATGGTGGTGACACGCAATGAACTCGCGGTTCATGAAATGACAGCGCATTTTGAAAAGGTTATTCAAAACCAACGTGTCTATTTAACACTTGGTGAGATTGACTTGCGTATTTTTCCAGAACGATGGAAGTTTTGTTTTGAATATGATATGATTGTTCTTGGAAAATCTACGAAAAGCCTACAATTCTTTGATAAATATGGCGTTTCCATCTTTAAAATCTATTCCAGAGATACGACAAATATGGAAGAGTGGAGTAAACTTGTCGAAAAGTTGCTTCATGAAGATCAATCATCTGTCCTTGATATCTGTCCTGCTTCTGTCCCAACTCAATACGATACTACAAAGTTGGATGTTAAACGATTCCGGAGCCGTTGGCGGAAAATGACTGATGTACACCAACTTCATGAAATTATTTTTGAATTTAAAATTAATCGACATGATGCTATAAAATATGCTGGCAATGAATTTGCCAACAAATTAAAGGTGGAAGCCATTGAAACGATGCTTAACCAAGTTGCACAACAAAAAGTACCGATTATGTGCTTCGTTGGTAACAGAGGGTGTATCCAAATTTTCAGTGGAAAAGTAAGAAACATTAAGAACACGGGATCTTGGCTTAATGTTCTCGATAAGAAGTTTAACCTGCATTTACTTACTTCCGGCATTCATAGCGTGTGGTGTGTTCGCAAACCTACCAAAAGTGGTTATGTCAGTTCACTTGAAGTTTTCGATAAAAACGGTGAAATGATTACTCAATTTTTTGGTATGCGAAAAGAAGGCCAAAAACAATGTGAAGATTGGCAATCCTTATTGCATAACCTCCCCTCATATCCGGAAATAGTAGTCGCTTAGAAAGGTAAACTTGAACATGCTTATACTTTTTTTGCGTAGATTAGTGAGCCTTTTTCTTGTTTTTATACTGCTTTATTTTTCCTATTTTTCTCAACAAGTAGTTGCTGAGCCTACAACACGTTTTTCTGAGAATGCACGTATTGTCTCCATTGGCGGATCTCTTACAGAAATCATTTATGCATTAGGAGCTCAAGATCGACTTATCGCCCGCGACAGTACAAGTGTTTATCCAAAAGAGGCGCTTAAACTTCCTGTACTTGGCTATATGCGTACTCTTTCACCTGAAGGTGTTTTATCACTTGCTCCAGAAGGCATATTACTCGTTGAAGGAAGCGGTCCTCCTTCAACAATTGACATTCTCAAAAAAACATCAATCCCTATAGTGATCATTCCAGAAAACTACTCTCGTGAAAGTGTTATAGAAAAAATTCGTCTCGTTGGAAAAGCAATGCGTCGTGAAGCTCAAGCAGCTGCATTAATTAAAAAAGTAAGCCGTGATTTTGTAGACAATGATGCACTTTTGGCACAGGTAAAAAAACCAAAGCGTGTCCTTTTCATTTTATCGATACAAAATGGGCGCGTTATGGCATCTGGCACAGGAACAGCGGCAGATGGTATGATAAAACTTTCAGGTGGCATCAATGCCGTTACAGATTACAAAGGGTATAAGCCTCTAAATAGCGAAGCATTATTGAAATTAAATCCTGATGTTATTTTGCTTGTAAAGCATAGCGGAAAATCAACTAACCTTGAAAAGACTTTAGCTATACCAGCAATTCAAGCAACAAACGCAGCAAAAAATCATGCAATTAAGCAAATGGATGCGATGTATCTTTTAGGATTTGGTCCACGCACTGCAGATGCATCGAGGGAACTTATTAATATATTTTATGGTGCAAATCAAAACGATAAGAGCTGGTAGAAATGGTAGATAGAACATCCACAGTATATGCATCTGAAACAAAAGAAAGGCAAAAAATAAGCCGTACAAATTTGAGAAAGATCATATCGTTAAGCTTGATAATATTTCTTATTTGCAGCAGTTTTGGCGGACTTTTGAATGGTGCTTCAAATGTTTCTTTCTTTGATTTCCTTCACGTAATGTTTACGCAAGACTTTTCAGTAAGCAGCAAAACGCGTGACTATCTAGTGCTTATCGACATCAGACTTCCCCGCATCATTCTGGGGTTGTTGGTTGGAGCGGCGTTAGCTGTCTCTGGTGTTCTCATGCAGGGACTTTTCCGTAACCTTCTTGCAGATCCTGGAATTATAGGTATATCCGCGGGTGCAGGTCTTGGTGCTGTTTTAGCAATCGTGATAGGTATTACCTTTCCTGCTTCATTAATACCATTTTTAGAACCTTACAAAGTTATTATAGGCGCTTTTCTTGGCGGACTTTTATCGACAATTTTTCTTTATACAATAGCAACACATCACGGTTTTACATCTATAGCAACAATGCTGCTTGCAGGTATTGCTCTTGGTGCTTTAAGCGGTGCAATTGTTGGAACATTAATTTTTATCGCAAATGACCAACAATTACGTGACATTACTTTTTGGAATCTTGGTTCTCTTGCGGGTGCGACATGGTTAAAAGTTTGGCTTGTTTTGCCTTTTATCTGTATCGGACTTCTTTTTGCACCCTTTTTATCACGAGCACTTAATGCTCTTTCTCTTGGAGAAGCTGTTGCTGGCCATATTGGTTTCCACATTCAACGAGTTAAAAATATTTCTATTCTTCTTGTCGCTCTTATGTGTGGCAGTGCAGTTGCTGTTAGTGGTGGTATTGGCTTTATTGGTATTGTTGTTCCACATATCTTACGTCAAGTGATTGGTTGCGACCACCATTATCTTATTCCATGTTCTGCTCTCTTAGGAGCGTCATTACTTATTTTTGCTGATACTTTTGCACGCTTAATTGTTGCTCCTGCAGAATTGCCAATCGGAATCGTTACAGCACTTTTTGGTGCACCTTTTTTTCTGTGGATTCTTATACGCAAACGAGGAATAAATTTTTCATGATTGAAGCGATTAATATTTGTGTTCAACGCGGGAAAAAACAGGTTCTTAACCACATAAACCTCCACGCTAAAAGCGGTTACTTTACCGTCATTATCGGGCCAAATGGATCTGGAAAAAGTACTTTCATAAAAGCACTGAGTGGGGAAATTCGTTACAGTGGAAAAATGACCTTAAATGGTTGTGACGTTAGTCAGACAAAAACTTATGAAATGGCAAAGATGCGAGCAGTGCTACCACAATCAACAATACTAGCGTTTCCGTTTTTGGTTCACGAAGTTGTAGAGTTTGGTCTTTATGCAAACCAATTTACCATTGCAAAAATCGAATTGCAAAATTTCATTGAAAAAGCTTTAGAACGTGTCGGACTTTCCGACTATAGCAACCAATATTATCATAAATTATCAGGTGGAGAACAAGCTAGGGTACAACTTGCCCGTGTACTTTGCCAAATTTTTAAACCAGTTTATAATGGAATACCTCGTTGGATGATATTAGATGAACCCATTGCTAACCTCGACATACAACACCAAATTATTGTTATGAATATTGCTAAAAGCTTTGCCCATTCTGGTGGTGGCGTTCTTGCCGTTCTCCACGATCTCAATCTTGCCGCACATTATGCAGATAAAATGATATTGCTAAAAGAGGGAAAAATTTATTGCGAGGGAAGTGCATCTAACGTTTTAACAACGCAAAATCTACGCGATGTCTACCATTGCTCCTTAATCGTTTCTGAATTACCTAAAACAGATATTCCCTTTGTATTACCCCAAACAGCCGTCCTGCCCACGTAATAGTATTGTATTCTAGAAAAGAAAACAATCTTTTTGAACCAAAATAAAGTATACAATAAAACGAAATACACCCCCACAATCAAAAGTCACTTCTTAAAGCTAATTTTTATAAAGGATAACATTACAGATACGTTACTTCTTTTACCCCATATTGAAGATACTATAATTGAACATATTCTAGAAAAAACTTTGCGAAAAAAGACCAGCTTAAAAATAATTTGCTGATATTTTTACTAAATTTTCCTGCATTGTACATACTTACGAAGAAAATAATGTTTAACAAATCTTTCTATAATAAAATACATATCATCACTATAACTACCAAAACTTTTAACTAAAAAACCATTCAAGTATTGGTTTTATATTGTTAAATATCTCAATTAATGCTGCATAAACCATTCTATGACTTGTAAAAAAAGGACACGAATTGCTTCGTGTCCACGATATTATCCAATAGCGAATAAATTATTGATCATCCAAAAAGCTTATGATTTTATGGCATAAACAACCGTTGTATTTACAGGACGCGTTTCCTCCTCACCCGTTGCGAAAATAGTCGCATTGTGCCGATGCTTACCAGCAAGCCCTGTCTTTCCCGAGAGAAATTCACGCCTATAAAAAGGATTTCTATGGCCAATATCGTTAGCCCCAGTCCCAACTCCACTGTACTGAAAATCATGTCTATGCGCACCCGCTTCTTCAATGACGCAGTTATGTGTATGTGATTTAAGACTATCCTGCTGCACATCGGCAAATTGTCTATTTCTATCTAAACCACGACCAGCATCAAAACCACGTAAAAACATTCCTCTAAAATCGGGAACTTTAAAGGTTGTCTCACTGTCGGCTCCCCATTGATCTCCTATTGCTTCAAATAATTGCGGATAATCTTTGCGCTCATAGGTCGCGCCATCACATAAAAGCCAACCACTTGGCACTTTCTGCATAGCAAATGTCGCAATAAATCCTGAAGGAAAAATTTTTATCTTTGGTGGTGGAAGCGGTGTGGGATTTAAGAGATACCAGCCTTCACGATCTTTTGTTGACGCATCACTATTATAAATTATTTCATAAATACCCCCTGTTTGTAATTCACCGCCTTCTAATGGTATGATACCCATATTCGTGGCTTTATAGAGTGGTTTCGCTCCTATATTATTAACGTTTATTATCGTAGAACCAATATTCACACCACAAGCTTTAAAACGTACAATTATATCATTTTGGTATTTTGCTATTGGCGAAACCGTTGTTAGTGTAATTGAGGTTGTTTTTTCTTGTGCATTCGTAGTAAAATTTGAATTAATAGAGCCACCACTATCTGCAAGATATTCACGCACACGCTGCATCATCGCACGCGCACTATCATTGACAGAACTAGGCGGCTGCCCCTCTGCCCAATTAATAATATTATCTGAATTAGCATTTTTATCAGCTATCAGTGACCAATCATAAATATCAGACATTATAGTCCCCCATTCTTCTCAATAATTCTCTGAGTTATTTCTTTTTTCTAAGCATATAAAACAACCAATTGCCTTTTTTATGGATCAATTAATAGTTTGTAGCCTTTAAATGTGTGCAAAAGTATGAAAACTTTGTCATCATTGGTGTGATACATCATTTCCCCTTGCGCCACCCTGTCTTTGCCAATTGTGTTTCTCTTTGTTACCTCCGATTAAATAAACTAAACTCACTACACAATTTCTAATAAAAATGTGCTTACCCCATTTAATATTACTCGCTTATCATTTCTCCTTGTGATTGTACTGTTACATTTTGAAAGCTTCTATCTTGTTGTAAAATTTACAAATATTATTCATAAATCTTCTTCTATGTACCCAATATGAGCACCATTTAATGTTATTGTCCCGTCGATCTAACCGGAAACACTAATACATTAGGAATGCTTGATGAAATCCGCTACTCTAGCTAACGTCTGCAACGCTTTTAAATTTTTTATTAGTAATATTTTTACTATCCGTGCTTGTGTATCGCCCATGTATTCTGTAAATTACACAATAAATTCAACATATTAATCATATGATCATAAAAACCTACATAGGTGCTTTTAATTTATACTCATCAAAAACAAGCTAAGAAGATTTTATCTAGTCTCTTTAACTAGCAAGAACTAGCAAGTCATATCTTTATATGCACAGCAATACCTTTTAAACACATCTTGTTGCGTTTAACCTGTTCCTGCAAACTATTTTTCTAGGTTTCATATCTTTTTTGAGTGCTTATTCTCTTCAGTCTAACGTACCATCTGGAGAATTTCCCACACGCTAACTCAATCTGAACATAATGCATCCAGTAAGCTAAAAGAGCACCACATATCTAAAATATATCCTGATTTTATGTGAACAGAAAAAACACCGACCCCACGCTGCACCACTCTTCTGTACAGAAGCTGTACACTGAATCTTTAAAGCCAACTTTTCGCCACAACTTGCCCCCACATGTAGCCAACCTCTATTTGGTATATTTTATTACACGTAGTGCTTTTTTGCAAGAGCAATAAATTTTTTTGAGTAGCAGCTAAAATTATTGGCATTCTCTTTTCTTTATAACAAAGTCGCAACAAGCACTTTCTAAACCATTTTAATAACTGAATCTATACTATCAACTTAATAGCAAAAAATACAACCAACCTGATATTTGCAAAATTGCAATAAAACCAGAAAATTGACTAAAAGAATCTGCAATCATCAAACAGCTTCATTGATGACTTAATTAACTTGCATAATAGTCTTTTTAAAAGCTATAATTTCTAATTTCTCGCGTAATCTTTTCCAGAGAACTTTTGATAAGCAAACTCTAAATTAAAGTAAAAGATTTTATTTCCTCTAAACTATGTATTCCAAGTCTACACGCAGCTTGCTTTTTCTGTTCTGCAAAAACGAAGTAAGCTTAATAAAATTTTAATTTATGGTATCGCTCACCTATTAACGTAATTTCAGCGTACCTTTTCATTTTGCAGCATTGCAACTCTCTCGATATAACAACTTAAAGCACTTTATAGTATAAATAGAAGACAGTCAGTATAACATTTATTCATACAAAGCGTTCTAAATACAAAAAAATAGTTACAGAGAATAAACCTTAAGTTACAAAAAGATGAATAATAGAATTTCAATATTTGTTATAACTATACCACAAATATAGCATATAGCAGCTAATTACTTAATCATGATATCCACCTTAATTCTCAAAAATGCATTAAAACCGTTTAAAACGCATCTTTACAGTTGACAATATGAGTATTTAAGCCAACCATGCTAGCACTAATAAAAGTACTTTGGAGGGTGTAATGCAAATATTATTAAATATATTTTATCGATTTTTTCAATAAAGTTTTTTGATCTTTATTTGAGTGTGTTTTGATATAAAAGGAATATTACATACCTCCTCAATTCAAGCGCACATAATTGATAATTTGAATACATCCCCATTAATATCGCAACCTGTTTTTAAACTATGTGTCTATAAGGAAAAAGTTTGTGCAGAAAAATACTCCATCAATCAATTGCAGCCCCTTTCCAGCCTCACGCAAAATTTATAAACAGAGTCTTCTCTTTTCTGATGTACACGTACCATTCCGCGAAATTTCATTAACAGATGGCAGCGGTGAAAAACCCTTAACCGTCTATGATACTTCTGGACCCTACACCGACAAAGATACAGTCATTGATATTACAAAAGGCTTGCCAGCAATTAGCTCACCTTGGCTATCTAAACGTGCTGACACTGAACCTTATCCTGCACGATCAGTCAAACCCGAAGATAATGGCTTTGCCTATGATAAAAAAACTACACCAATTTTTGAACAAAAACGTCCTATTTTGCGAGCAAAAAATGGTAAAGCAATTACACAAATGGCCTATGCACGCGCGGGCATTATTACAGCAGAAATGGAATATGTAGCTATACGAGAAAATGAAGGGCTAACAATAAACGACAAACAAAAAGTGCAACCGAATGCAACAGTTTGTGGATCAATACCAGAAATTTATACTGCAGAATTTGTTCGGAATGAAATTGCCTGTGGACGCGCTATAATTCCAAAGAACATTAATCATCCAGAATGCGAACCAATGATCATTGGGCGCAATTTTCGTGTTAAAATTAATGCAAATATTGGCAATTCAGCAGTTACCTCCTCTATGGCAGAAGAAGTGGATAAAATGGTTTGGGCTACTCGCTGGGGAGCAGATACAGTTATGGATCTCTCAACAGGTCGAGAAATTCACAATATCCGTGAATGGATTATTCGAAATTCCCCAGTTCCTATAGGAACTGTTCCGATTTATCAAGCACTCGAAAAAGTACAAGGTATTGCTGAAAACTTAACATGGAATATTTTCCGCGATACCCTAATCGAACAAGCAGAACAGGGTGTTGATTATTTTACCATTCATGCAGGATTAAGATTACCTTTTATTCCTTTAACCATTGATCGCACAACAGGTATTGTTTCACGGGGCGGTTCCATTATGGCAAAATGGTGTCTGCATCATCACAAAGAAAGTTTTTTGTATGAACATTTTGATGAAATTTGTGATATTGCCCGCATGTATGATATTTCACTTTCATTGGGAGATGGATTGCGCCCTGGATCTATTGCCGATGCCAATGATAAAGCCCAATTTGCTGAATTAAAAACTCTAGGAGAATTAACAAAAGTCGCATGGGAAAAAGACGTACAGGTTATGATTGAAGGGCCTGGTCATATCCCAATGCATCAAATTAAAGAAAATATGGACAAACAACTAGATCTCTGTCATGAGGCACCTTTTTATACTTTGGGACCCCTTACAACAGATATAGCTCCCGGATATGACCATATTACATCAGCAATTGGAGCCGCCATGATTGGGTGGTTTGGAACTTCTATGCTGTGTTATGTGACTCCTAAAGAACATTTAGGACTTCCTGATAAAAATGACGTAAAAATCGGTGTGATCACTTATAAAATTGCTGCCCATGCTGCTGATCTTGCCAAAGGTTTACCCAGAGCACAATTGCGCGATAATGCCCTTTCACGTGCCCGATTTGATTTTCGATGGCATGACCAGTTCAATCTCTCTCTTGATCCAGAAACAGCTTGCACCTTCCACGATGAAACAATGCCTAAAGAAGCTCATAAATTGGTGCATTTTTGTTCTATGTGTGGACCAAAATTCTGTTCTATGCGGATTTCTCATGATATTCGTAACGCAGCTTCAATGAAAAAAACAAAAGGTGAAGGCATGGCTGCCATGGCTGAGAAATATCAAAAAAATGGTGACCTTTACATAGAAGTTAATTCTATTCAAAAAGAGATAGTAGACAATTGAAGAACATCCTTATTAAAGGCGCAGGCATAGGTGGTTTAACAGCCGCCTTTATGTTACAGCAAAAAGGGGCTTTTGTTACCGTATCGGCACCTCCTCACTCTCCTGTAGGAACTGCCAGTTGGTATGCAGGAGGGATGCTTGCGCCTTATTGTGAAAAAGAAAATACTATGCAAATTGTCGAGGATCTTGGCATACAAGCTATAAAATGGTGGAAAAAAACACTCCCTAATCTTGTAACACAAAAAGGCACTTTAGTTGTTGCACCTATACGGGATATGAAAGAACTTGAACGATTTTCAGTGCGCACACACAATCACAAAATCATAAATGCTGCGGAAATAGCTCAGCTTGAACCAGATCTCGCAGAACGTTTTAACTGTGCCCTCTTTTATGAAAATGAAGCGCATCTCGATCCTCGCCAAGCACTCATTACTCTGAAAGAAAACCTCATAAAAAATGGAGTGCGTTTTGTTGATGTAGAAACATCTGAAACAAATTTTGATATTGTTATTGATGTAACAGGAATAGCGCGTTTAGGAAAAGATAAAAACATACGAGGAGTACGCGGCGAAATGTTGCTCGTACGCAGTACAGATATTAAACTTTCTCGTCCAATTCGTCTTCTCCATCCACGTATTCCACTCTACGTTGTACCTCGACAAAAGAATATTTTTATGATTGGAGCTACAATGATTGAAAGTAACTTCAATGGTTCTATCTCAGCGAGATCAATGATGGAGTTACTCAACGCGGCCTATACCTTACATCCTGCCTTTGCTGAAGCAGAAATTATCGAATCTGGTGTTGGCATACGGCCAAGCTATCCTGATAACTTACCTTGTGTACACAAACATGATAACCATATTTCTATTAATGGCTTTTATAGACATGGTTTTCTTTTATCTCCAGAAATGGCAAAACAAGCGATGAAATTAGTATTGGAGTAATACATGCAAATATTTGTCAATGGTGAAATAATACAAACAGAAGCCCGCACTCTCAATCTCTTACTTGAAGAATTGGGTTATGAAGGAAATTGGCTAGCAACTGCTGTCAATGCAGAAGTCATTCCTGTAGATGCACGAAATCTATGTACTTTACATGAAGGAGATAAAATTGAAATTTTAAGCCCAATGCAAGGAGGATAAAATTATGCTGAATCTTTATGGTCGTAAATTCTTTTCTCGTCTTATGTTAGGTACAGCCCTATATCCTTCACCAGCAATCCTTCGTGATGCTATTGGTAAATCAAATACAGAAATTGTAACAGTTTCGTTGCGCCGAGAAAAATCCGGTGGAAAAAAAGGTGGACAATTTTGGCAATTCCTTAAAGAATTGGATGTAACAATACTTCCCAATACCGCTGGTTGCTACACTGTTAAAGAAGCTATTACAACTGCAAAACTTGCAAGGGATATCTTTAAAACATCTTGGATTAAACTCGAAATTATAGGTAATTCCGATACCCTACAACCAAATGTTTTTTCCTTAATCGAAGCAGCACAAATTTTAAATAGTGAAGGTTTTAAAATTTTTGCCTATACAACTGATGATCTCATTGTTGCGGAAAAGCTCTTAGATATTGGATGTCAAGTCATTATGCCTTGGTGTGCTCCTATTGGATCTGCAAAGGGCCCCCGCAATACCGATGGATTGCGCTCTATTCGCGCTTACCTTCCAGACGTCACTCTCGTGATTGATGCCGGGATTGGGCGTCCATCACATGCTGCTGTTGCTATGGAACTTGGTTATGATGCGGTACTTCTTAACACCGCAGTTGCCAAAGCAGATGATCCTGTTTTAATGGCTGAAGCATTTTCTAAAGCTATTCAGGCAGGACGTATGGGATATAAAGCCGGCATTCTCGAAGCAAGAGATGTAGCAGTTCCTTCAACACCAGTCATTGGAAAAGCAGTATTTTCATGAAACTGGATCCATTTTACCTCATTGTTGACAACGCAGATTGGGTTGAACGCTTAGTTCCTCTTGGCGTCAAACTCATACAATTACGGATGAAAAATGAAAATCCGAAAGCAATCAGTCAACATATTAAACGTGCAAAAAGCATATGCTATAGATTGGGGGCGCAATTAATTATTAATGATCATTGGACAATAGCAATTGATGAAAAATGCAATTTTATTCATCTTGGACAAGAAGATCTGAGAAATGCTGACCTTCCCGCAATTCGTAAAAATGGGATAAGATTTGGTCTTAGCACACATAGTGTACATGAATTGGATATTGCGCTATCTGTTAGCCCAGACTATATCGCACTTGGTCCTATTTATCCAACTATCTTAAAAAAAATGAAATGGAAACCGCAAGGACTAGAAAAAATCAAACAATGGAGAAAACGGATTGGTACTTTACCTTTAGTAGGTATTGGTGGCTTAACACCAGAACGGGCAATTGATGTTTTAAAAGCAGGAGTAAATAGTGCTGCTGTTGTAACCGATATTATTCTCCATGAAAAACCTGATCAACGTGTCCAACAATGGATAAAGGTAACGCAAGCATGGCGTTAATTCCCTCTCTTCTAATTATTGCGGGAACCGATCCAACGGGAGGTGCCGGTATTGTTCGTGATATAGAAACAGCTGCACATTTTCAAATAAAAGTAAATCTAGCCATCACCTGCGTTAACGCACAAGATGATAACCACGTTGCTGAAATTGTTCCAATGAGTGCAAAATTCATTGCCGCACAAATGCGTATAGCCTTAGAGGCCAATCCAATAAGTGCAATAAAAATTGGTATGACAGGAACCCAAGAAATTATAGCAGCAATCTGTAATGTACTAAAAGACTATCCCAGTATTCCAGTTATTCTTGACCCTGTACTTGTCGCTTCATCAGGAGGAAAGCTGACAACAGAGAAAATTATAGAAAGTTTAACTAATAAACTTCTCCCTCATGTTGATCTTTTAACGCCGAATAGAGAAGAACTCGCTCTTCTCAGCCAAAGTCCATTAGCATCTCATTATGAAGAAACAATACAACAAGCAAGAAAGCTTCTATCATTTGGTCCGCGCTTTATCTTAGTAAAGGGTGGACACGCAGAGGGCCCCCTTGCAACAGATAGCTTAGTTGATAAAACAAAAATTATAAATATTTCCACTCCTCGCCTGACAGGAACAATGCGCGGTACAGGTTGCATCCTTTCAAGCGCTATTGCAGCACATTTGGCTTTAAATGAATCTATGACTCAAGCAATACAAAATGCAAAAGCATATATTCATACATTGCTGTTAAATCACAATAAAAAAGGTTATTAAAAACCTAATATTATATTACAATCTGATGAAATATTCTTATTGCATTTGATATTTTACACCATTGTTTTTCTTTCAAAAAATGTATATCTATAGATATAGAACTGTTTCGCTTAGTAAAAAAAGTTTATTTATACTTTTAATATATACATTACTAGATAATAACCTTTTATAACTTTATAACCCTATAATATCACTTCCAGAGTGTTTCAATTTATATCACTTGCATTCGACGAAAAAAGAGAACATTATTATTCCATATATAAATCACTAACGAACACAGCATAAAATTTTAAGAACAATGTTATCTGCTCTATACGTAATAGATAGATCATAAGAAGAATAAAATGTTAAATCAAATACCACATGTGATCTCATATGAAGAACTCTTAAACTTTTATAAAGAGAGTGGTGTGGATGCTATCCTAACAGATTCACCTATTGATCGTTTTAGCCAATCTTTTTCTTCAGAGAAGAAATCAACACAACAAGCGGTAAACATTTCTCATAATCAACAGACATCATCAACCATAAAGTTACGTAATCATCCCTTATCTAACAGTTGTGCCATGAAAGATGAGCATTCAGCTATAGCGATAGCCAAGAATGCGAATACGCTTGATGAATTAAAATCTGCTCTCCTTGCATTTAATGGCTGTTCTTTAAAATTAACAGCAAAAAATACCTGTTTTTCAGATGGAACAGCGGGAAGTCCACTTATGCTCATAGGGGAAGCGCCAGGACGAGAAGAAGATATACAAGGAATTCCTTTCGTAGGAAAGGCAGGAATGTTACTGAATAAAATCCTTGCATCAATTGGCTTAACCAGAAATAATGTGTACATAGCTAATACTATTCCTTGGCGCCCACCAGGAAATCGTACACCAACACCAAGGGAAGTTGCATTATGCCGCCCTTTCATTGAACGGCAAATTTATTTAGCTAATCCTCGTATTCTCATAGCACTGGGGGGAATTGCTACACAATTTCTGACAAAATCCCAAAACGGGATTATTAGAACTCGAGGAAAATGGCTCATCTATGAAAGCGAAAACAATACAAAAATACCTGTTATGCCAACCTTTCATCCTGCTTATCTCCTCCGAACTCCTAGTCAAAAAAAGCTTACATGGATAGACTTCTTAGAAGTAAAAAACCGCCTAGACAGCATTTTGTAATTTCTTAATCTTATACTGTCTTTAAAAATCAATATTCTTTCAATCCGTAACCCTTAAATATACAATAGGAAAAAATTATGCAACAATCAACAGCACCCATTTATCGTTTAGAAGATTATAAACCAACCCCTTATACTATACCAAAAACACAACTTCACTTCCGTTTGGCTCCCAAAAAAACCCATGTTACAGCAACATTATCTATTGAGCCTCGCTACAACACAAAAGAACTGGCACCTCTTATACTTTCTGGCGATAATCTTACATTAGTCTCTATTTCTATTAATGGCGAAACATTGTCTAAAGATGCCTATAAAGTCACTCCTTCACGTTTAGAAATAACAGCACCACCAGCAGCTCCTTTTACCTTGCAATTGATTACTGAACTAAATCCTGAAAATAACCGCCAACTCATGGGACTTTATCTTTCAAATGGTGTTTATTGTACACAATGTGAAGCAGAAGGTTTTCGCCGTATTACCTATTTTTATGACCGCCCAGATGTCCTTTCCACCTATAGGGTTAAAATTGAAGCAAATTATCAAACTGCTCCTATCTTACTTTCCAATGGAAACCTCATAGAAACAGGAACTCTTGAGGAAAACAATCATTTTGCCATTTGGGAAGATCCTTACCCAAAACCATCTTATCTCTTTGCTTTAGTCGGTGGTAATCTTGATAAGTTGGAAGACCATTTTACCACCGCCTCTGGTCGACCTATCAAACTTAGTATCTATGTGGAAAAAGGAAAGACCAAATTTGCAACCTATGCAATGGACGCCCTAAAACGCTCCATGCGTTGGGATGAGCAACACTTCGGGCGCGAATATGACCTCGATGTTTTCAATATTGTTGCTGTTTCCGACTTTAATATGGGTGCAATGGAAAACAAAGGACTTAACATTTTTAATGATAAATATGTTCTTGCAGATCCTGAAACAGCAACCGATCATGATTATAGGAATATCGAACGCGTCATTGCTCATGAATATTTCCATAACTGGACCGGGAATCGTATTACTTGTCGTGATTGGTTTCAACTCTGTTTAAAAGAAGGCTTAACTGTTTATCGTGATCAAGAGTTTTCGTCAGACCAAAATGTACGCAGCCTACAGAGAATTGAAAATATAAAAACATTGCAAGCTATGCAATTTACTGAAGATTCTGGTCCGCTTGCTCATCCTGTACGTCCTCGTCAATACAGCCAAATCAATAACTTTTACACCACAACCATTTATGAAAAAGGTGCAGAAGTCGTTCGCATGGTGCATACTATTTTAGGATCTGATCTTTTTCGGAAAGGAATGGATCTCTATTTTCAACGTCATGATGGACAAGCTTGCACAATTGAAGATTTTATAGCTTGTTTTGCAGAAGTTTCTGGTCGAGACTTCTCACAGTTCATGCTGTGGTACGAACAAGCAGGAACGCCAAATGTAGAAATAAATCACCATTATAGCGATGGTGTTTTAACGTTGCATGCAAAACAACATATTCCAGCAACACCGCAACAAAGCACAAAAAAGCCTATGCTCATTCCTATTGCTTTTGGCCTTTTAGGGCATAATGGAGAATCTCTAACTTATGAGGCTGATACGGACATCCAATCAGATGTTATGCTTCTATCCAAAGAAACCCAAACGTTTACATTAAGAGGGCTACGCGAAAAACCCGTTTTGTCACTACTCCGGAACTTTTCTGCACCTATTAATTTGCAAACTCCGTTCAATGAAAGCGAACTCATTTTTCTTACACAAAACGATAGTAATCAACTCAATCGTTGGCAGTCGCTTAATTATTTGATGATGCAAGCCTTGATTAAAGCTATTCAAGATAAAACACAAAGAGATATGCCTCTTCCTTTGCTAAAATTGATTGAAACCATCATTAAAGATGAACGCCTTGAACCGGAGTTCCGTGCATTTTGTTTAAGTTTACCTAGTGAGATTGAGCTCGCCCATACAATCGGTGAAAATATTGATCCAGATCTTATTCACAATCTACGCAATCAGTTTTTAGCTTCTATTGCACATACGCATCAAGAGCTCCTAACAAAAGTTTATGAGCAAATGCAGAGCAAAGATCCTTACTCACCAAATACTGAGCAAGTTGGAAAGCGAGCATTACGAAATATTATATTAGATTATCTGTCCATCGCTGAAGCCAAACCAAACCGTGCTGCTATACAATATGCAACAGCTAATAATATGACTGATCGCATAGCCAGTCTAACCGTTTTAGTGCAACGCTTTAACGAAAGTGAACAGGCCCAAAATGCTTTAAGCGATTTTGAAAACAGATATCGACATAACCCGTTAGTTATGGATAAATGGTTCTCCATTCAAGCAGCGGTTGCGGGAGAATCAACACTTGAGAATATTCAGAAACTCATGAAAAATCCGCTTTTTTCACAAGATAATCCTAACCGTGTACGGGCTTTAATTGGTGTCTTTGCCTCTAACAACCTAACAGGCTTTAATAGAGTTGATGGTGCATCATATCACTTTCTTTGCCAACTCATTTTAGAAATTGACAAAAAAAACCCACAGCTTGCTTCACGATTATTAACAATGATGCGCTCTTGGAGACAGTTAGAACCTATTCGACGACAAAAATTTGAAACTGCATTAAAAACAATTGCAACAGCTCAAAAATTGTCAAGCGACGTAGCTGATATCATTAACCGACTACTTACTTAAAATAAAAAAATGTTTTAAATTTTCCTTAGAAAATAAGAAACGAACCGCTTGATAAGCATATAAACCTATAAACAGATAGTGGAAGCCTGTTTATAGGTTATTTTATGTTTTTTTATTCCCATTCTCTATGTTCGTAAAAGTATAACCACTTTTTATAAAAAAAGACTGGACAGAAGACTCCTGTTTTGATTCATTGGACCCTATAAAGTTACCATGAACACCAAAACAGTTTTTGAAACACATAATTCCATGATTGAAGGAACTAAAAATGGCTAAATTGGACGCATATAATGCGCCAACAGAGGGATATGCTAATTCAAAATCGAGCGCTCAAAATCAAAAAACGCGGATAGAGCGTATCAATCTGCTTTCTGGCTCAGCCTATAAAAAGCTTTTATTGATTGAACCTTGGCTGCGACGTTCTATTCCATTTATAATTCTGACATTTCTTGTTGTATTAGCAGTAATTCGTTTCGTATCAATCTATGATTGGCGCCATGCGATCAATAAAAATACGCGTTCTACCATCACTTTCTTAGCTTCTCATATTAGCAATATAATTGATCGTGACTTACATGCTTCTACTCAGAAAGGAAAGGCCACTGTTCTTTCCCACAATCATTTACAAAATATTCTTACTAATTTTCGTAATCAAGGTCTTATCAGTCTCAGCACTATTATTGTCATCGTCGATCAAAAAGGAATTGTCCTAGCTTCATCCAGCCCCGAGATCATCTTAGGAAAACCTTTACAGGATTTTACCTCTGAAAAAATTACACCACAATCTCTCGGAAAACACCCTGGAATCATGCAAGTCACAATAGGAAAAGATGAACCTGTTCTTGCTTCCTTTCAAAAGACAGAAAATGGACAATATGGTGTATTCGTCGGCGAAAAAACACAACAAACCTATCTAGAATGGCGCAAAATTTTCTCGTTAAATATGACCCTATTTATAGGAACTACGAGCGTTATTTTAACTCTTCTCTACGCCTATTACAATCAAATTGTACGAGCGCGCAATACAGATCTTATTTCAGAAAAAACTCAAAACCGCATTGACATGGCAATGATGCGTGGACGCTGTGGATTGTGGGATTGGAATATGGCAAGCGGACGTGTTTATTGGTCACGAGCAATTTATGAAATGCTTGGCTATATTCCTCAAGACGCACTGCTATCAATTTCCCAAATTTCCGCCATTATTAACCCAAACGATGCTAACTTTTTTGATCTTGCTCAGGAGTTAATGAGTGGTAAAAAAAAGCATATCGATATTAATGTCCCCATGCGTCATGCTGATGGTCATTATGTATGGATGCGTATTCGTGCCGAAGTTATAGATGAAGAAGAACCTCATTTGGTTGGTATTGCCTTTGATATCAGTGAACAGCGTCAACTTGCCGAAGAAACAGCGCAAGCTGACCTTCGTATCCGTGATGCGATCGAAAATATTTCCGAGTCTTTTGTATTATGGGACTCGGAAGGGCGGTTAGTCATGTCTAACAGCAAATTTTGTGAATATGCAGCTATCCCTAAACAAGTTTTACAATCAGGAATCCAACGTGCAACCGTCGAGGCCATGGCCCGTCCTGCAATCAATGAATACCCCCTAAAAGACGATGGTACTGGTAACTTAACCAGTATTCGCCAAACAGCGGACGGCTGTTGGCTCAAAATTAATGAACGACGCACCCAAGATGGAGGGCTTGTTTGCATTGGTACAGATATTTCTGAACTTAAACAACAACAGGAAAAATTTAAAGACAGTGAGAGACGCCTTTTTTCTTTTATTCAAGAACTGAAACGTGCACGAGGCAATGCCCAACAACGTGCAACAGAAGTTGAAAAACTTAATAAAAGTCTGAAAGCAGAAAAAGAACGTGCTGAAAGTGCTAACAAAGCGAAATCAGAATTTTTAGCTAATATGTCCCATGAATTGCGCACTCCACTTAATGCTATTCTCGGCTTTTCAGATATTATGTTGCAATCCACCTTTGGTCCTCTTGGCTCGCAACGCTATAAAGAATATATGCACGATATTTACAACTCTGGAACCCACCTTCTAACCCTTATCAATGATATTCTTGATATGTCCAAAATCGAAGCTGGAAGATTTACCATTAATTGTCAAAATATCAATCTTGAGCCCATTATCAGTGAAGCATCGCGAACACTTACACCACAGGCTCAAGAAAAAAATATTTCTGTTACAACAAATATTGCTCCAGAATTGCATGCTGAAGTTGATGGCCGCGCTATGAAACAGATCTTTCTTAATCTCATCTCCAATGCTGTTAAATTTACACCTTCTGGCGGAACTATTAATGTCTGCGCTTTCAAGAAAAAGAATAAACTTATCTGTACAATTAAAGATACAGGAGTTGGCATTCCGCAATCAGCTATAGAAAAACTCGGACAACCTTTTGAACAAGTCGAAAATCAACTCACCAAAACCCATACTGGCTCAGGTCTTGGGTTAGCTATTTCACGTTCCCTGCTAGAATTACATAAAGGCAAACTTGAAATTACCTCTAAAGAAACGAAAGGGACAACTGTAACCATTACAATGCCAATCAAACAAAGTTAAATCTGTTTTAAATTTCTTCATTTTTCCGGTTTTAGCAAAATCGGTTTTCGCCTGATACCCCAACACTCAAATGTATCCAGCGATACAACTATTTTTGTGCACCGCGCAATAATTCACATAATCCCATCCCTACTTCTCTTCTAAAAGACCTTTACCGTTTACATCTCAAGGGAAAATCATGTTTGCATACAAAATTAGGAGTTTCTTTCACCATCTAAATATGTGCGACTTCTCTCTTAAACATATTGCCATAAGTCACTTGTGTTTTAGATCATCAAAACGCACCATGAATTTTACGTAATAATTATTCTGAAATATCTCTCAACGCTATATTACAAATTCCTTTGTGAGACTTTACCACCAAAAGCCTTTTTATTGGATCTTTCTTATACAACATATTCTCTTTTGGAGAATATTCAGTATTTTGACTTTTTTTAGATCCTTTAAAGATCTTGAACATTATCAATAAATAAAAGGCAGAGAATTTTCTCATAACTATCTTTATGAGGAAAAATCGCCATAACCCATACTCTTCTGAAAAACTTTGTAGCATCTCTAAATTCACGGATGTGTTTAATGTAGCATGCATCATATAATCAGATATCATGGATTATAATATTCATTGACTAAAAAATTGACAAATAGCATCATTCACAAAAGGTAGAAAAACCTATAGTCGTTTTTGAATAAACAACAACACCCCAAGCGAGCTAGTTTAGCCTAGAAACCTTTTAACCCTACATAAAAACCAACTGCAACAGCTCTCACTATCTGCTCCTCTGAAACGCAAAAATAAAGAAGATATTAAAAATAGAGATTCTTTTTGATACTTTGTTATTCCACTATGGTGTTTTTTTAGATTTTGTCTAATACACACATGCAATACTTCCATAAAACCATTAGAAAACACATTCAATATTCCATTATCTGTTTAAAAATGGAACGCACCACTCGTCCATTTTCCTCGATTAATGTTTCAATACGAAACAGATCAGGTTCCCCAATACTGCTTAACAAAAGATCACTGAGTCTAGGCGGCATATCATTGGGATTGAGAGAATCGTTTAAACAAAGTCGTATAATTTGGCTCAAATTTGTATAAAGACTATAGGCATGATGTAAATCAAAAACAAACGACTGGCTTAGAAAACTGTTCGGTAAGTGGATCAAAATATCTGCTGTAGTTGCTCCAATTTGAAACTTAAGCACATGAGTAATGAGAGCAAATTGAGCAATAAACTCCAAATCCATGATACCACCAGGAATTGTTTTTAAATCCCATCGATTGTTTGGTGGTTTTTCTTTTTCAATCAAAGTACGCATTTCACGCACTACTTTGGCTACATCCTTTTTATTACGAGGAAAAGAAATAATTTCACACACTTCATTTTCTAACTTTTCTAAAAAATCAGGATCACCTGCAATACTGCGTGCCCGAGTTAAAGCAAGGTGTTCCCATATCCATGCTTCCTTGCGATAATATTTTTTAAAAAACTGAAAAGAAACAGCAACAGGCCCTTTATTACCTAATGGCCGTAATCTTAAATCAACGGAATAAAGAGCTCCTTGGCTTGTAAGAGTCGATAAAGCTGCAACCAAGCGCTGTGTTAATCGGGTATAATATTGAGGGATATAGAGAGGCTTTTCCCCATCAGATATTTCCGCATCCTCATCATGTTCATAAAGCAAAATAAGGTCAACATCCGAACCAGCAGTTAACTCACGGCTTCCGAGCTTACCCATACCCATTATACCAACACGTCCTCCTTTAACATTTCCATGAAGACGCGCAAATTCCATTTGAACCACAGCAAAAGTTTTCGTGATCATAAGATCAGCAAGCGCAGTAAAAGCAAAACCTGCTCTTTCTCCCGTAATTACTCCATTCAAAATTCTAATACCAATTAAAAAACGTTGCTCATCAGCAAAAATCCTTAAATAATTGAGAATTTCTTCATAAGAAGAAACCCCTTCAAGAAAATACTCAAGCCGATTTTTTAGGTAAGTTTTTGTTGGCAATTCTGAAAAAATCGCTGGATCTAACATTCCATCAAAAACATGCGGTTTACGTGTGATAATTTCCGCAAGACGTGGAGCAGCCCCCATAATAAGCACTAACATATCCAAAAGAGAAGGATTAGACTGCAATAAACTAAAAAGCTGAATTCCCGAAGGCAACCCCTGCAAAAAACTGTCAAAGCACAACATCACTTCATCTGCTCGTTTGGTGGCACCAAAAGCCTTCAAAAGCGCTGGAGTCAATTCTGTTAATCTCTCACGTGCTTCAGCAGATTGAGTAGCTTTATAACGTCCACAATGAAGTGTGCGCATAATACGACAAATATCGCTCGCTCTTTTAAAACCTAAACGACCTAATGTTATTAATGTCTCCGGATCATCTTCTTCACCTGTAAAAACTAAATTGCCAATTTCTAAACCAAGTTCTTTCTCATTCTCAAACAGTGCAGCATAATGTTTTTCTACAACTTGAAGCGTTTTTATTAAATCTCTAATAAAGCTGTTGCTCTCTTGATAACCCATCAAATATGCAACACTCGTAAATTGAGACACATCATTTGGAAGAATATGTGTTTGTTCATCTGCAAGCATTTGAATACGATGTTCTACATTTCGTAAAAAAGTATAACTTTTTATAAGGTTATTTTTTGTTTTCTCACTGATCCAACCAAGTGTGCAAAGTTCTGCTAACATTGCAATTGTTTGACGCCCACGTAATTGAGGCAAACGCCCACCAGCAATAAGTTGCAGGGTCTGGACAAAAAACTCAATCTCACGAATACCACCTCGTCCTAATTTTATATTATATCCATAAACAGAAATTTGATTATAATTTTTATATGCATGAATTTGGCGTTTGATTGAATGTATGTCAACAATAGCAGCATAATCTAAATATTTCCGCCACACATAAGGAAAAAGCTCCTTGAGAAAGTTAAAGCCCGCTCTTTTATCACCAGCAACGGGACGTGCTTTAATCATAGCGGCCCGCTCCCAATTCTGACCACGCCCCTCGTAATAACGCAACGCACTCCTTACTGGTAGAGCTAAAGGAGTTGAACTTGGATCTGGCCTAAGCCGAAAATCGAGACGAAAAACATACCCATCCACAGTACGTTCTTGAATAATCCGGATCAACCGGCGTACCATTTTAGAGAATAAATCGATACTCTCAGAAAGATTACCAATATGAGGTGACATTTCATCAATGAAAACAATAAGATCAATATCAGAAGAATAATTAAGCTCTCCTGCCCCTATTTTTCCCATTCCTAAAATGATTAAACCACAGTCTTTTTCCGGATCATCCCGGCTAGACAAGCTTATCTTACCATGATCATGCGCCTCTCTTAAAAGAAAACGTAAAGCTACACCTAATGTAGCTTCTCCCAAACGTGTCAACCAAGCGCATGAAATTTCATACGTAAAAACACCACTTAAATCAGCTAAAGCAATGAGGACATGAGCTTCCCGTTTTTTACGCCTTAAAGCAGCCATTAATGAAACTTCGTGTATAGCTTCGTTCTTATCAATAATAGCAATCTCATCTATAATGTTGCTCAACCTTGTTTCTATATCAATATCCAATAAGGGGTTGAGGTACGATGGATTAGTGATCAAAACCTCACGCAAATAAGGGGATAAAGTCATGACCGAACTTATAAAATCAATTTGCTTGCCCTTATCTGCAATATAAAATACAAGCGAATCTAAATTTTCTTTCTTCGCTTGCTCTTTCATATCGTTTAGCCATTGAGAACCACTCTTATCAAGGGGACGTAAAGGAAGGAGCTGTGTTTTTAAGAAAGCATTTTTCGTTTGTACTCCCTTTAAAAGCATTTTACCTTCCTTTCTATTGCATTATACTGATAAAAAAGAATTGTTACGGAAAAAAGAACAATGAAGCAAAAATGTCTTTAGGGAAATAATAAAACAGCTTTAAGCCCTGGGTTTGCATCTTCAAGTAACAGTTCACCTCCGTGAAGCTTCATAACGGCTTTTGCTATACTTAAACCAATACCAAAACCGGGCTGTGTACGACTTTCTTGAAGGCGAAAAAATCGTTCTGTTACTTTTTCATATTTATCGGCTGCAATTCCTGGACCATTGTCCCTAACAACAACCGACAAATGTTTACCACGATATTCCATTGATAAGCAAACCTCTGCCTTCTTTTGCCCCTTAGACGCATACTTAATCGCATTATCAATAAGATTAAAAATAGATTGTGCAACAAGTTCACGATTTAACTTTAGCTCTTTATCAAATGTATTCCCTAACAGGAGAAAAACACCTGATTCTTCAGCGAAAGGCTCATAAAATTCAACAGCATCTTCAAGGATTCGCTTCATATTCATAACTTCAAGATGCTCAATTGCATTGCTGGCTTCAATGCGTGAAATCATTAAAATAGCATTAAAAGTACGAATAAGTTGATCTGATTCAGCAATGATACCATCAAGCGCTTGACGATATTCAAGCTTCGTCTTTTGCCCAGAAAGCGCTTCTTCAGCACGATTTCTAAGGCGTGTCAGAGGTGTTTTTAGATCATGTGCAATATTATCTGATACTTGGTGCAAACCGATATTTAATTCTTCAATACGGTCTAACATAACATTAAGATTAGCGGACAATCGATCAAACTCATCGCCTACCCCAGAAATAGGCAAACGTCCACTGAAATCGCCATCCATTAAACGTTGTGATGCAGCGGTAACACGATCAATCCGTTGTAGTGCTCGCCGACCAACAAAAAACCATATTAATAAAGCACCTACAACCATTGCCGCAAGGGCAATCATTACTGCTTTACGAATAACTGCGGCAAACCGTTCTGGTTCATCCAAATCACGTCCTATAAGGACCTTCATAGCATTGGGCAAATCAAAAACAACTGCCAAAGCGTGATGTTCATTTGTTTTGCCATGTTCTTCAAAACGTGAATACAAAAAAGAATCTTTAATAAAACCCTTTTGATTTAAAAGACCTAATTCAATACGTGCTACATTACCTGCCAAAGCGCGCCCCATAGGATCAGTAACAAGATAAAGAAAAGCTCCTGGTTGTCGTGAACGATAATCGATGGTGCGCATTAATAAAGGGATCCCACCATAATTATAAGCATTTTTTATATACTTTAATTCTTCATGCAAAGCTTGTTGAGTTTGTTCAGTCAATAGAGAAGCAGAAAATGTCGTCATATAAATAGAAAGCCCTGCGGCAACTAACCCAAACAACAAAATATAAAGCGCTGAAAGCCTTAATGCTGTTGTGCGCATTATATTAATTAGGTGATTCATACTCTACCATCTGGTTCTTTCAGCATATATCCAGCTCCACGCACGGTATGGAGAAGTGGGACGTCAAAATCTTTTTCAATTTTTGCTCTCAAGCGGGATATATGAACATCTATGACATTTGTTTGTGGATCAAAGTGGTAATCCCAAAGATTCTCCAAAAGCATAGTGCGTGTAACAACCTGACCAGCATATCGCATCAGATATTCAAGTAAACGAAACTCTCGTGGCTGCAATATGATATTCCTATCACCACGTTTCACTGTATGCGCTAACCGATCAAGCTGAAGATCGCCTACGCAATAAACGGTTTCTGCCTCTTTAGGATTTTTCCGCCGTTGCAACACTTCAACGCGAGCAAGAAGTTCAGAAAAAGCATAAGGCTTTGTCAAATAATCATCACCCCCTGCACGTAAACCTGTCACACGATCATTCACTTGTCCTAAAGCTGAAAGAATAAGAACTGGTGTTTCGTTGCCTTTAGCACGCAATTCAGAAATAATAGAAAGGCCATCACGATGCAAAAGCATACGATCAACAACCATAACGTCATAACTTCCCGTTTCAGCTAAAGCATATCCATTCTCCCCATCATACGCAACATCAACTGAATGTCCTGCTTCAAAAAAAGCTTTTTCGAGATAACGCCCTGTCTCATGATCATCTTCGATAACGAGTATCTTCATAAACGCATCTCCATTATTTTATCAAATTACGTTGTAGAACAGAAATTTATAAAATTTCTGTTCTACCGTTAATAAAGTATTATTTTTTTAAAATTGGAAGAGTTACAAAACGATTTTCACCATTTACTCGCAGCTGTAGAAGTATAACTTTTCGTCCCAGCTTTCGTGCATTCTTGATCGTATCGGTAATATCAGATATCTTTTTAATAGACTTATTGTTAACTGTCACGATCACATCACCAGGGCGAATTCCCTTATCTGCGGCATCTGAATCTGGATCTACATCAGTTACAACCAATCCTATACCATCATCAGAAAGAGCAACAATCAAACCGTAATCTTCTAACGCTTCATCTGGATTGCTGCGCCCATGTGAATCTTTTAAGCCCTTTTTTACGCCTTCATCTGCAGGCATTGAAGAAAGCTTTATCTTTATATTATCCTCTTTACCAGATCTCCAAACACCTAAATTCACAGTCTCTCCCGGTCTAATATTTGCAATACGCTTTGCTAAATCACGAGCATCTGTAATTTTTTCACTATTTACTGAAATAATCACATCACCCGTCTTGATACCAGCTTTTTCTGCTGGTCCTTTTGACGGATCTGTAACTAGAGCACCTTTGGCTTCTTTCAAACCAATTGATTCAGCAATTTCTTCCGTCACAGGCTGAATGTAAACTCCAAGCCAACCGCGTTGAACTGAACCTTTTTCAATAAGTTGTTGCACAACCTGTTTCGCTGTCGCCGCTGGAATAGCAAAAGCAATCCCAACGTTTCCTCCAGAAGGAGAAAAAATTGCTGTATTGACACCAACAACCTTTCCATTAAGGTCAAAAGTTGGTCCACCAGAATTTCCTTTGTTAACAGCAGCATCAATTTGAATAAAATCATCATAAACACCAGTGCCAATATCACGTCCACGTGCTGAAACAATACCTGCTGTCACGGTTCCACCAAGGCCAAATGGATTACCAATAGCAACAACCCAATCTCCAACGCGAAGCTTTAGATCATCACCGAAATCAACATATGAAAACTTTCTTTTGTCGTTTACTTTCAGCACTGCAAGATCAGTTCGCGGATCTGTCCCAATAAGCTTTGCATTTAATTCTGTACCATCATCGAGAACAACAGAATAACTTGTACCGTCAGAAATAACATGGTTATTAGTCACAATATAACCATCAGACGAGATAAAAAAACCCGACCCAAAAGCTATAGAACGCAGTCCATGCGAATGTGGTGGAAATTTGTGTCTAGGTTTATCAAAATCATAAAACTCTTTAAAAAACTTTTTCAAAGGATGTTGATCTGGTAATTGCTCAATACCTGGAGCACCAAAAAAATTACTAAAAAACCGCCCTTCTTTCTTTTTATCACTCTTCACTTGCACTGAAACAACAGCAGACTTTACTTGAGCAACAATATCTGAAAATCCTTTCTGTTGCATTAATGGAGTAAACACAGAATTTGCCTGAGCTGCTGTTGCCCACAAGCTTGACCCACATCCACTAAAAAATAGCGCACTCCCTAACATCGCAGAAAAACTTGCTGCGACCAATGTTTTAGAGAAAGTTTTTTTAACCATTTGGTATATGCTCCTATTTAATCGTATTTCATCCACATTACAATAGCTTATAAAACAACATACCTTACCGTTTTCTGTCTAAATTATTAAAGTTTTGTAAGCTTTTAATTACACAACAAAGCATTATCATCAATAATAACTGTATTACCCATTTAAACGTACTAAACTTTTCCATATACAGTACCTCTTTTAAAGAAACAGTATTTTTAACTGTTTTTCTTCAAAAGAATTTAAAAAAATTATTTTCTGTGTGTATATCGTCTTATCTGAAAAAATAAGGTGCTTGCACCAATGATAAGAACTATCAAAGGTGAAAGCCATAAAAACAAAGTGATTTTATTAAACGGTGGTTTTAAGAGAATAAATTCCCCATACCGCTCAACAAGAAAATCAATAACCTGCTGATTGGTATAACCCATTTTTAATTTTTCTCGAATCAAAAGACGTAAATCACGCGCTAGAAAAGCATTTGAATCATCAATTGATTGATTTTGGCAAACAGGACAACGCAAATGTGATGAGATATCTCGTGCACGCGATTCAAGAACTGGATCCTTTAAAATTTCATCCGGCTCTACTGCTAATAAGGATCGTAAAGGAAAAATCACGATTAAAAAAAATAAAGCCAAATGCAATACATTTTTCATTTCAATGTCTTTTCAAAAAATTTAAAAGAAAGAGGCTGCTGGTTCTTACTGTGTGGTCCGATGCGAAACCAATAACCGAAAAGAGAAATACACCCTCCCATAGCCATCATTAATGCTCCTAACCAAACACAAATTATGTAAGGCTTCCACCATATATGCAAAGCAACTCCCCGTTCATTTATACGCCCCGGAACAATATATAACTGAGATAAGCCATAATTTTGTATACCAACTTCCGTTGTTGACGTATTTTGACTGGGATAAAATCGCTTTGCAGCCGTTACGTTGCCCACGGTATTTTTATTTTCATATATTGTAAAATCAAACTCCGTTGTAGAATAATTAGAACCAGCGCCATCACGCACTGCATTCAAATGAAGAGTTTTATCTGCTATCGTAACCACATCCCCTATATCCATAGTTAAAATACGCTCTTTCCCAAAAGTCGCAACACAAACAATACCAAATAACGTAACGCCTAACCCCATATGCGCCATTGCTGCACCAAAAACAGACCACGGTAATCCAATCAATCTCTTAATCCGCACCAGTAAAGCCATTTTGTGATGTCCACTTTTCTCCCAAATATCAGTTAAACTACCTAAAAAAACAAAAGCTGAAAGTCCAATTCCGAGAACGGCAAAAATATCACGCAAAGATGTAGAATAAAATGTTATAAAACAGATTATAAAAACTAATAAAAAAACAAACCAAAGCCGTTCAAAAACTGCAAGAAAATCACCGCGTTTCCATGCTATCATTGATCCAAATGGAGCCAACAATAATAACAACATCATTAAAGGCCCACAGGTAAGGTTAAAAAAATCAGCTCCTACAGAAATTTTCTGCCCTATTAATACCTCAATAAAATAAGGGTAGAGCGTACCAATTAATACTGTCGCTGTGATTGTTGTGAGCAACAAATTATTTAAAATAATAAATCCTTCACGCGAAATTGGTTGAAAGAATTTTTCTGTTATCAAAATAGGTGCTCGCAAAGCAAAAAGCAGAAAAGCTCCTCCCGTGAAAAAGAATAAAATAGCAAAAATTGCCCGCCCTCGTTCTGGATCAACAGCAAAGCTATGAACAGATACTAAAAGGCCAGAACGAACGAGAAAAATTCCCACAAGAGAAAGAGAAAAACTAAGAAGAGCTAAAAATAAAGTCCAATTTTTTAATGTGTTCCGCTTTTCAAGAACAAGAGCAGAATGCAGGAAAGCCGTTCCTGAAAGCCAAGGCATGAATGAAACATTTTCAACAGGATCCCAAAACCAATAACCACCCCACCCTAGCTCATAATAAGCCCAATAGGATCCAACCATAATGCCCAATGTTAAAAAACACCAAGAAAGTAGAAGCCAAGGGCGAACCCAGCGTGCCCAAAGCCCATCGACATATCCCACAATCAGTGCAGCTACTGCAAAAGAAAAACAAATAGAAAAACCGACATAGCCCAGATAAAGCAATGGTGGATGAATTGCTAACGCAATATCCTGTAAAAGAGGATTGAGATCATTGCCTTGCAATGCTGGTGGATTAATCCGTAAAAATGGATTGGATAAAAAAAGAATAAATAAAAGAAAAGCGCTTGTAATCCAACTTTGGCATACTAAAATTAGTGCTTTAAAATATTCTGGCAAATTGCGGCTAAATAACGCTACCAATGTGCTAAAAAAAACCAAACTTAAAACCCATAACAACATGGATCCTTCGTGATTTCCCCAAACTCCAGTGATCTTATACAGCATTGGTTTTTCTGAATGAGAATTCTCAACAACATTTAAAACAGAAAAATCAGATACGATATAGGCATGAACAATAATCAAAAAAGATAAGCATAAGAATGTAAAAGTAATATACGTTAGAGGAACAGCTGTTTGTATTAACGAACGCTCCCTTCTCAAAAAGCCTAAAGCGGGTAAAAATGACTGCAATAAACTCACTGCAAAAGCTGCAGATAAAAAAATATGACCCAACTCTACAAGCACAATCGAATTATTTCTCCACACCGTGATTTTTTTTCAAGCGATCAGCTGTTTCTTTAGACATATAAGTCTCATCATGTTTTGCTAAAATGCGCGTACCTATAAAAAAACCCCGCTTATTAAAATGTCCTTCCACTATAATACCTTGACCCTCGCGAAAAAGATCCGGTAAAATACCATTGAAAATTACCTTTTCGCGTTTTGCATTATCAGTTACAAAAAAAGTAACTCCCCTTTCTCCAAAATATTCAACAGTCCCTTTTTCAACGACCCCCCCCAAGCGTAAAGAACGCCCCGTTAAAATATCTTCTTCTGTAATCTCAGACGGCATTCGAAAAAAACTTACTGTATTACGCATTGCGTACATAATAAAAATTGCTGCAACTGCTATAATCAAACAATATAATAAAATTATCAGCAACCGTTTTTTTTTACGCTGCTTTAAAATAATTTTTAAAGAATAATGCTTATCCAAAGGCCGACTGTTCATAGGCTTTCTACGAAATTCTTGTTTATAAATTTAGTGTATAAACATTCATTATTCACATACCTTATCTTCTAAAAAGACTTGGCACATTTTGCATATAGATGCAACTTCTTAGCAATATCTTGATCATTCTTTAAAACTTTCTCTGACTTAATAACCTTAAACTATCTATCATCACTTTCTAAATATTCCTAATTAGATGTATTACGTAACTGAACTATCATGGCTTCAACACGTGATCGCCCTGTAAAGTCCTCGGGCATTATGTCAAGAAAATTTTGTAAAAACTGTACTGCTTGCGCAGATTTTCCTACCTTATGAAGCACTTCAGCTAACAATAAACGAGGATAAAAATCTTCTGGTGCTAAATCCACTGCTTTTTGAAAAGCATTTTGTGCTTCTTGCGTAATCATCCCCCCCCCATAACCAATTAATGCCAGGCCATATCCAACAAGTCTTGGAGCTGACTCTCCATTCAAGCGAATTGCATCTAAATAGGTGTTCAC
The DNA here is from genome assembly GCF_037070895.1 of Bartonella vaga. NCBI lineage: Bacteria > Pseudomonadati > Pseudomonadota > Alphaproteobacteria > Hyphomicrobiales > Bartonellaceae > Bartonella > Bartonella vaga. Next base: position 56,759 of record NZ_JAYMZK010000002.1, on the reverse strand, counting down.
TGCATCTTGAAAATAACCTTCCTCTAGGTATTTTAATGCTAATGCATCCGCTAATTTTCCATCATGGGGGGAACGAAAAAAAAGTACTTGTAGACGAACAAGCTGTTCAAACTTACTGAGCACCTCTGGATTCTTATTCATTAATTCTCTAAAAAAATAACTTTTCACTGTTGGGCTGCCTGTAAAATAATAAACGCCCCATGTCACAAGAAAAACAAACAAAACACTAAGAATTTTAAGAAGCTTCATGTTTTTATAATCTGTGTAAATCTTCTCAGATTCAACAGAATGCATATGACTTCCATAACTTTCAATAATTTGAGTTTTCCACTTTTTTTTTGTTATACAGTTGAAGTTTAGCAAAAGAAAAATAATACTTGCCCCCAAAATAATAAAAAGTGCTGCAAAAACTAGTAATAGCATATTATTTTATACCAACAGGCAGATCAGAAAATGTCACCAATTATCTTCCCTCACTTATTTATGAATGTATTGATGTAAAACCATAAAATCCATTTTCTTATAAACAACATAGTAAAGTGTACATTAATTTTGTAGTCCGTATCAAGCGCATAAAAATAAAACTTTATTTCTATACTTTACTATAAAAAGATATACCTTTTAAAGTTCTGCAACATCCCACTGCTCTCTATTTTTATTAAACACTACTGCACGCTTACAAATTCCAATACATATACTCAAAGTAAAGAAAGAATATATCACCCTCGCCTTGGTAGCAAAACTTTTGCACACATCCCCCCCAAGTCAGAACGCGATAAAAAAAGACTTCCACCATATTCGTTGGCAAGATCTGAAACAATCGCTAACCCTAAACCTGTCCCCGGCTTACTTTCATCAAAGCGCTTACCTCTTTTTAAAGCTTCCTTAATTTTGTCTCCTGTTAAACCAGAACCATCATCTTCTACGAGGATGCTAAAATATTCTGTTTCTTCAACATGTTCTTCTAAGCAACAGGAGATTAGCACTTTTGTGCGGGACCACTGCGCAGCATTCTCAACCAAACTTCCTATAATTTCTTCTAAATCTTCCCTCTCACCAGAAAAAATAATATCATCAATATCCATAACAAATTGAAACTCTTTTTCAGGGTTAAGTTTTTCCATAACTCGCACCAAACGATAAACTACCCTGCGAACAGATGTATGATAAATGATACTGTCATATTGTGCTGCAATCCGTGCACGCTGAAGATAATGATTTATTTGAGCCTGCATCATTTGCGTTTGCTCTTTTAATAAAACAGTCTGTTCTCCACAACACATCTTATCAACCTCATTCATAATCACGGATAGAGGTGTCTTTAATGAATGAGCAAGATTACCAACCTGTGTGCGAAATCGTTCAATAATGCGCTGGTTGTTATTGATGAGAGCATTCATTTCTTGTACTAAGGGCATAACTTCACTTACCAAATCTGTATTCACGTAATGAATCTTCCCCTCACGAATATCATTCAATGCGCGTCGAATAAGCTTCAACGGTTGAAAACTAAAGAAAATAATAGCAATGTTTATAAGGACACTACCTATACCAAAACTCCAAAGGAAAATTTGTAAAGTCTGCTTAAATTCATGCACTTGTGCGTGTGCTTCATCTATATTTCCAGTGAGGCGAAAACGTGCAATATGATTCTGATCATCCAGAACAACATCACTCTCAATTACTTGTAACTTTTGACCATTTTTCCCCTCTATCCTATAAGAGCGAAAGAATTTATTATCAAAAGGTATATCGACATCGCTCGGTGAAAATATTTTTCCTGCTCCTAACGACGGAGATGTCAATCTGCCTTGTAGATTATTAGATATAGCAACAACCTCCCAATACCATCCCGTTGTTGGATCCGAATAACGAATATCATCAATCCCAACATTTCCACTCAAATTTCCCTCTGGTGAAACTGTTACTGTCGCAATAAGACTGTAAAGCTGAGCAGAAAGGATACGCTCTAAACTTTGTTCACTTGAACGCCTATAAAATAAAATACTAACTGCAGAAATTGAGGAAAGCAAAATAACAACCCATAATGTTGATAAGATCATAACGCGTAAACTGAGAGATCTGCTAACAAAAAAAATTAACCTTCTAAGTTGGCTGTTGTTCTTGAAAAAATTCATTGATCACCTGGCGCTCTCACACGATAGCCCATTCCTCGAACAGTCTCAATCAAATCCACACAAAGCTTTTTACGTAACCGACCTATAAAAACTTCAACCGTATTGGAATCCTTGTCAAAGTCCTGTTCGTAAAGGTGTTCGATAAGTTCTGTCCTTGAAACTACCCTATCACAATGATGCATGAGATACGAAAGAAGCCTGAATTCATAGGACGTTAACTTAATCAGCTGACCATCAATAAAAACACGAGAAGTCTTAGTATCCAACAAAACACGACCACAGCGTAACGTGCTTGTTGCATGCCCCGTAGTACGACGAATTAATGCCCGCAACCGCGCCATCAATTCCTCCAAATGAAATGGCTTAACAACATAATCGTCAGCACCTGCATCAATACCACGCACTTTATCAGACCAGCGATCCCGTGCCGTTAACATTAATACAGGCATAAAATGCCCTTCTTGCCGCCATTTCTCAACAACACGAATACCATCTATATGCGGCAAACCTATATCAAGTATCACAGCATCATAAGATTCTGTACTTCCTAAAAAATAAGCCTCCTCACCATCGAAAGCACTATCTGAAACATATCCCGCACTTCTTACAGCTTCTGCTAATTGATGGTTGAGATTCTGATCATCTTCAACAATTAAAATGCGCATTAAAATATCTACTAAACACTAATCTGCGGGAGCAAAAACCTCAACACGACGCAGCTTCTCACCAGCACGAGCAGACACAACAACTACAATCATACACATATCCTTTCCATCCTGAACAACTGATTTTGAACGTACTAATACCCCATCCTCCTGGGTAGCAATCTTCCTACCGACTTTAGTACAATCAGCAGCCAGAATAGAATCCACTCTAAAAAAAACCGCTATCATAATGAATAAGAAAATTTTTTTCATCATAGATATTTCATAACCTATTCTATCTGTTCTTTTGAGCATAAAATGAATAATGGCTTTTATCTATTCAAAAATCACATGGTGAATAACATACCATCCTTGTAAGATGAACAATATCCCAAAATTTAGCAATTTCAAAATAAAATATTTTTAGAGTTTATAACAATAATTGAATACATAAACTATAATAACGCAATTGCCATAACCACAAATTCAGCTCTTTCTCTGCTAATTATATAGCAAAAAATTACTTTTGCTCCATATAACTATTATAGTTTTTTTGGGGTTATATTACTTTGTCATAGGTTCTCTTTAAATGATTTATTTTTTCAAAAAAAAGAAAGGAAAATATAACAAGTCATTTCATAGTCCTGCACTCATTGAATTAGATGCATTGTTCGACACAGCACTTTACCGCATCCGTTCTGCCAACAGTTTCTTCTGGAATAGATTAAAAGTCACCTCACAATGTTTTTATATCCGAGGATGGAAACGCCTTATAGTAGAAATTTTCGATGAAACACTAACATTGGGATTAATTGGTTTTACTCTTTTTACGATTGTTGGTATTTCCATTTTTGAATTAACAAAAAAAGATTGGTATTTACCTAAAAATTTTTCCATTCTTTTTCTAGATCGCTATGGTAACCCCATAGGGCACCGTGGTGCATTACCAATTGTGCCTGTCCCCATCGAGGAAATACCCGATTATGTTATTAAAGCGGTTCTCGCGACAGAAGATCGTCGTTTTTTCGATCACTGGGGTATTGATTTGTATGGTCTCATACGAGCAATCTCACAAAATATGCAAGCCAAGAGTGTAGTCCAAGGCGGTTCAACTCTTACACAACAATTGGCTAAAAATTTGTTTTTAACAAGTGAAAGAACCATAACACGCAAAATTAAAGAAGCCTATCTTTCCCTTTGGTTAGAAGCAAACTTCAGTAAAAAACAAATTTTACAGCTTTATCTTGAACGCGCCTATATGGGGGGAAGTAATTTTGGGATCGCAGCAGCAGCAAAATTTTATTTTGGTAAAAACATACGCGATATATCCCTTAGTGAATCTGCTATGTTGGCGGGACTTTTCAAAGCCCCAACAAAGTATGCTCCTCATAGTCACCTGTTTGCTTCCCAAACACGTGCCAATGTGGTGCTTTTTAATCTTGTTAATAGCGGCTTCATGACCAAGAGCCAAATTATCAATGCTCATCGTCACCCTGCTAAGGCTATTACAAAGATAAAAAATGACCAGCCTGATTATTTTCTTGATTGGGTATTCAACGAGGTCAAAAAAATGCGTAACCAACTTCCAAGTCATACTTTAATCATTCAAACCACTCTAGATCCGAATATTCAAAAAGCAGCAGAAGAATCAATCGCCTATCATCTACACCAATACGGCCAACAATATCGCGCAACACAAGCAGCCACCGTCATACTTGACAATAATGGCGCTGTACGTGCAATTGTTGGAGGACTGAATTACAGTAAAAGCCAATTTAATAGAGCAACTCAAGGCGGCCGACAACCTGGCTCTTCATTTAAACCTTATGTTTACGCAACCGCAATAGAACATGGTCTGTCTCCCTCATCAATAGTTTTAGATGCTCCTATCAATTGGGGAGGGTGGTCACCAAGAAATAACTCTGGTCATTATCTCGGTAAAGTTGATTTAGCAACTGCCTTAGCTTTTTCTATCAATACAGTGCCTGTCTACATTACCTATAAATATCTCAACCGCGATACCCAACCCATCATAGATCTGATAAAAAATATGGGGATTCCTGCACACATTTTATCACACAAAACTATGGTTCTGGGCACATCCAATATGACACCAATGGATCAAGCAACCGGTTTTAATGTCTTTGCCAATGGAGGTATGGCTGGAAACCGCCATGGTTTCACAAAAATCATGACAACCGATGGACGTGTCGTATGGAACTATGAGCATAACGGAAATAAATCACATCGGGTTCTCAGTGAACAAACAGCCGCTTATATGAACCAAATGATGGTTGGTGTCACAACACGAGGATCCGGAAAACGAGCCGCTCTCCCCATGACCCTTGTTGCCGGAAAAACTGGAACATCACAATCCTATCGCGATGCATGGTTTGTTGGATTTACTGGTAATTATACTGGAGCTGTATGGATGGGCAATGATAATTATTCATCGATGAATCGTGCTTTTGGTGGTGGTGTTCCTGCCATGATATGGAACCGTATCATGCTCTCTGCACACCAAAATATCATGCCAAAACAACTCTATGGTGTTAAAAATTCTCTCTTCCCTTATCGATCACAAGCATTCCTTTCACAGAATAACTCTGAGCTCGCATCCCAAATATCCTATACGCCCTCCCCTGAAACATTGAATATTGTACGTCTGATTAACAAAGATCTGAAAAATCCATATTTCATCTCTTTAAAAATGAAGACTACCAAAGCTTCAACACTTTAAATTCGAGATATTCTATAATGTTTACAAATATCACTGTATCCTTTTTCATCTTGGTATTTTCTATTTTATGTGGAACACTGAGTGTTGATTATGTACTCAATTCTTTTACCAAATTTGGACGATTCACAATTGGAAAATGGAACGCTTATCCTCACGTTGGCACGGAAAACGCTGATCCCTATACTCGTGCACTCACTGCCAAAAGAGGCGATATTTCACTCGGGCGTACAGAAGGCCTTATTTTCCAAATTTGGAAAGATAACGATGGACATCTATTACGTCCCCACTGCCATTATTTACTCAAAGGCCATATTCCTGAAGCCCGCCTTTTTACCCTTTATACAGCTGACAAATCTCTCAAACCGTATACTTCATCAAAGAAAATACCTTTCGAGCTCTACACCAATAATATTATCTATGAAAACGATGGCTCATTCCACATCAATATTTCACCAACGCCCCAAATTGGTAATTGGCTTGCAACAGTCAGTAAAAAGGAATTTGGACTTATCCTCACTTTATACGATACCTCAATCATCTCCGCAACGGCATTGCAAAAGCTTACGATGCCATCTGTAGAAAAAATTTCATCAGGACAAAAAAACTGTGGCTAGATTCATTCATACCGGACTTCTTGTAGGTATTGGTGCTATTATTGTGCATATTTGTATTTTATTTTTAACGCCCTATTGGACACAAGACAATATATGGATAGGACTAAAAAAATCGGGAGCCCCTTATCAATTCGTTAACTTGGATGCTAATAATTATATTCAACAGTCTACTGATCCTTTCTTTCTTATAAAAGTCTGCAGATTTGATCTCGAAAATGGCCCCGTTCATTTAAAGGCTTTAAAGACAACACAATTTTGGTCACTAGCAGCCTACACGTACGATGGAATTATTTTCTATAGCCTTAATGACCGAACAGCTCCTGATGCTACACTTGATCTCATCATTGGAAAACCAATACAAATAATAGAGCTCAAACAGTCAAAGACTAAAAACAATGCCAATTCAGTTTTTGTAGCTAAAAATTTAAATAAGGGTTTTGCTATCTTACGCGTCTTTGCACCTTCTTTACTTAAAAAGAAAGAAAGCGAAGCTTTTTTTTCATCTGCAACCTGCAGCGTATTTAATGGATAAAAGCACAACGATCTCTCAATGCACAAATGCTTTCTTTTCACGGAAGCGAAAAAAGCCCATAAAAATGTTTATATTAGTCTCAATCAACCAATTATCAGAATAAGAATACAATTTTCATTCCAGCTTTTAAACATAGGACATAAATCTGCTACAGAAGTATATAAAAATATTGACTATAATATAAAATAGAATGGTATCTTTGCTATACACAATCATATTATCCTCAGTAGGAAATATCCCTCTTTTACCCCAAATGATGAACAAACATACTTATAAAAATTGTAAAGTTTGCTGTCTGAACTTATTTCGATATGATTACAAACCACTCACATAAAACCTTGCCAATTGCATGATACACTATGAAGAAAATAACTATTTTCCTCAATTAATTGGCAAAAATAATTACCGAAAATTTATGTGTCATCAAGCATCCTTGACCTCAAAAATAACTGCTTTACTTTTATCATATGGTCAAAAGCTTTTTGTAAGATGTGAAATTTGAAAAAAATTTGCTAATGGCTCACAATTGAGGGAAAGAAAACTTTATGCAAAAGAAATATGTTCGATTAATGTCAAGGGCGGCGACATGGTCTCCTCGTTTTGGCGGATTGGCATTCTTTATTTTATTATTTTCAATAATTTTACAGCGCTTTTCTGTAATTAACGTTGTCGATTTCATAATTTTAATAGTAATTTCTACTTGCTGTGTTATTTTTTCCCTTTTTCTTGCCATAAAAGCACTTTACAGTTTGTGGGTATATGGCGCTCTAGGGGGAATGAAAGCCTTTAAGGGGATCGTTTATTCATTGATTTCTGCCACACCGTTAATGTTATTTTTTAGGTGTTGGTTTGCTTTTCCAGCTCTGTATGATATTTCTACTGATACACAAAGACCACCGGTTTTTTTTCGCACAGCACGTCCTAGTAATGCCTTACCACTTAAGAGTGTTTTAATTGAGCAAACAGCTCTACAAATGTCGCAATGGCCTGAAATGTCTGGACGTCGTTATGATGGCTCACCTGATCGTATTCGCGATTCAGTTCTTAATGTTTTAGCTTCTTACAGTTGGCCTGTTGTGGCTCAACGAGAGTTTAAGGGTGAAAAAAATGAGATTTATATTGAAACAATAGCAAAAACTTTTTACCTTGGTTTTATTTCAGACATTGTCATACGTTTAACAGATGAAAATAATACAACTTTTGTTGATATGCGTTCTGCTTCACGTGGTTTGTCAAGAGATTTTGGTACTAATGCTGCATTTATTATCAATTTTATGGATGCACTTGATACAGAAATAGCCTCACTCCCTCTCTCTTAGGATGATGATTAAAAATTTACAAATATTGTACGCTATATTGAATAACATAAGTCTTGTTCTTAAAATAAATTCAACGTACGAAAATTAACAAATCGCTTACCATCTTTTAACTCCTTAAATATACTGACATGCGAATTCTAAATTTAAAAGCAAGAGCCAATTTGCCTAATATTCCTTTTCCACAAACGTAAGCAGTTAGCTGGTATAACAAGATGAATCGATTTTAATGTTTCAGAAAAAATTGTGCTTTATTAACTTCTTCCATCTATGATAGCAGCCTTTTCAGTACCTTCAGTGATAAAAAGTGGCTGCAATGTTATGTTTTCTGGCATAGAACGAGTTGTTCGCGAACTATCCCCGTTGGCTGGATAACCAGCCGAGCCTCTATTCCTTACTGTTTCCCCTTCCCTTTTCTGGTGCTTGCAGTATGGTTTCTGTTATATAATCGTTGGCTTTCTTATGGCTATGGAGAACTATAAAAGTTTCCAAGCATGCCAATAATTTTACGGCTGAATAAAAATGAACATACTCATCATCAACTATATAAATTCATAGTCAATTAGGTTCTTAAGCTTAGGTGAGAAAACCATCAATTCTACAGCTTTCCTTTTATTGCTTAAAGAATACCGTATATTGAATTCTATCTTAGGATATTGATCATACAATAATTTAATTTCTTCCACATTATCATAAGTGATTAACCAAGGGACATTCACATATTGGGAAAGAACATTTTTAAAATCTTTGTGATCATCAACGGTATAAAACGACATATATAGTTCCTTCCCTTTTTTAAAATATGGAGGGTCTATATAAAGGAAGATATTTCTATTTTCTTCTGTTCCATAACGTTGTAAAAATTCTTTTGCATCTAGACTTGTTAAATGTATCCTATCTCTCTGTTCACTGATACAGCGAATGCGTTTGATTATATTTTCTTTGTTAAACCGACAATCTATTTTATAATTCCCACTCTGACTTTTTCCTCCAATCGGACCAGCATTTTTAATAATTCCTGATCTATTTGTGCGATTTAAGAAAAGTGCAGCAAATCCAATACTCAAAACATCTTCATTTTCAGAAGAAATTTCTTTTTGCTCGTACCATTCTTTTAAATTAATGGGAGTCGTATTAATTTTTTCTATTAATTCTTCCGTTTTATGCAGAACACAATGCCAAAAACTCCAAATGAATGGATCAACATCATTAATATAAATGTCTTTAACATCGTTATTTAAGAGAAGTTTAAGAGCAAGACCACACCCACCAGCAAAAGGCTCTCTGTAGGAGCACCCATCTAATCCATTCTTCTTGAAAATTTCCTTCACTTTTTCATAAAGCGAGATTTTACCACCAGGATACCTCAATGGTGAACAAATGCTACGAATCACTGTCTTAAACCTTTTAACCTTTAAAAAGATTCAATTATTGTATTCTATTTATTGTAGGCTATAGAATTCTTAAATAATAGAATTATTTTTGCAATTTTCTTTTTCATGCAGTGCATCAATTACCACCATTAATAATGGTTTTAAAACCTCCATATGATTGTAAACTTGTAGATAAGTAAGAGATACTGCACGTTTAGAATGCTTAGTCACATTAGCCTTTTCTCTGATATCAGAGAGAGCATTCAAAAGTTCTCTATCACAATCACTTACAATATCAGCGAGCAAAAATAGTTGATCGCTGGCAAGAATTGGAGAAGCAAGTTGCTGCCCCACAAATCGACTATTCAAGTCCTGAAGCGATGATTGGCTTTTTGACACATCTACAAAGTCAAATTGAAGAGAAAAATACTACCATTGCTGAGCTCAAACCAAAAGCACAAGCTCTAGAAAGCTTAACGCGTTCTGATGGTTTGTTTGATCTTACAGAAGCAGCCAAAGTCTTAGAGATACGACCAAAGGATTTCATTAATTATTTACGAAGCAATGATTGGGTTTATCGCCGTGCTCCGGGTTCTCCATTGTTGCCTTATCAAGACAAGATCAAGAGAGGTTTCATGGATTGTTCAACTATTACCATTCAAAGACCTGATGGAACAGAGAAAATCCTGCCTTCAACGAAGATCACAACAAAAGGCATCGGCGTCCTTTCTCAAGAACTGCAAAAACAAAATCTGCATTAATCAATGAATTTACAGTCTTAAAAGATAAACTTGCAACAACCCAAAACAATCATTTTAAACAAAAGCGTGACTCACGCCACGGATGAGTTGCGTACAAATAAGGATATTAAATGACAAATTCACCCTTAGCCCTTATGGCAAACAAATATGGTTTTTCCCATGACGAATTTCGAAAAACTATTATCAAAACTTGTATCAATTATAATTTTTCTGACGAAGAGTTTGCTGCCTTTATCTCTGTCGCCAATAGTTATGGTCTCAATCCCCTGACAAAAGAAATTTATGCACTTCCCAAAAGAGGGGGAGGCATTATACCTGTTGTCTCTATTGATGGATGGATTAAAATCATTAAAGCAAATCCAAATTTTGATGGCATGACCTTCCAAGACCAACTCGACAATAGCGGCAATCTGATTGCAATTAAATGTGCAATCCGCTTAAAAGACATTCAAGACCCTATAGAGGTCACCGAATACTTATCAGAGTGCAAACAAAAAACAGACACCTGGCAAAAATACCCTGCACGTATGTTGCGTCATAAAGCCACCATACAATGTGCTCGCTATGCCTTTGGGTTTTCTGGCATTTATGAAGAAGACGAAGCTACACGTATTAATGGCACAAACAACAATACACAAAGTCAACTTATTTCGAGTGAAATGCTTTTGCAAATCCAAGAATTAATGCATCAAACACAAACTCAGGAAGCAAATCTGCTGGCTTTCGCAAAGGTTGAAAGATTGAGCGATCTGTCTTGTGAAAAAGCACAAACTGTCTTGGCAGGTTTAAAGAAAAAACAACACTTAAAAATAACTGAAGCACAACACCCCTTACCATCACAAGAACAAGATGCCGAATATATTCATATCCAAGATATCGAATATGCGCCAACGCAACAACAACAAGCAGAGGCAGTGTGAGATGGAACAAAGAACAGCACAATGGTTTCAAGCACGATTAGGGAAAATCACCGCCTCAAACATTTATAGCGTTATCAATAAAACAGCAAAAGGACTGCCCACAAGCAAATATGGCGACTACAAAATCAAACTCATCACAGAACGCTTAACAGGAGAGGTAATCCCCTATTATGAAAGCGACGACATGCAATGGGGTGTTGAGCATGAAGAAGATACAATCGAAGAATATAGCTTCATTTATGATGCCGCTGTAACAAGATGCGGTTTTGTGCCTCATCCAACAATTGAAATGGCCGGGGCAAGCCCTGATGGTCTCATTGGAGAGTATGGATTAATCGAAGTCAAATGCCCAAGATCAACAACCCACATCCGCTTCTTTATCAATAATGAGATCAAGCCTGAATATCTTGCCCAAATGCAATTTCAAATGGCTTGTACAGGACGAAAATGGTGTGACTTTGTGAGCTACGATCCACGCTTTACTGGCCACTCAGCCCACTTACGTCTCAAAATATGTCGCATACACCGTGATGAAGGACAAATCGAACAGATCAATGAAGCCGTCGAAGCGTTTTTAGCAGAGATAGAACAAGACATGGAACAAATCTCGATAAAAGCCGCTTAACGCTATGGGGGTGCAGTTCCCCTCTCTGGCACCCCCGCCCTCTTTCATAACAACTTTTCAGGAAATGCGTGCTTCACGCCACAGATAAATTGTATCTAAAATTAGGAGAACAGATATGGCACATCGCCCTCCCACCATAACACAGCCAGCCATTGCTCGTGCCCTAAGAGAAGCTAAAAAACAAGGAGCAGAGGTTGTAGAAATCAAGCCCTCTGGCGAGTTGTTAATCTATCTTAACACAGGAATCGGAGCACCTAAAACAGCTACCCATCCAGACAAGTTATTAGATTTGCCAAAGAATGAATATTATGAAGCTCTTCTTTCTAAGCTATAAAATTCCCCATGTCTAAACCACGTCCCCTTCATCTTGTTAAACAAGTCACCAAACATGGAAAAATTGTATGGTATGTGCGTATCGGTCATGGATCACGACGGAGAGTACATGGAACTTACGGAACACAAGAGTTTATCGACAGCTACAAAAGAGCGCTTGCTGAATTGCAAGGTATCATCCCGCCTAAACCTAAACCAGGTAAGCTTATTGAAGGTTCATTTGCATGGCTTCTCAAACAATATTTTAACAGCGTCGATTGGCACAGCCTAGCTAAAGTTACGAAAAAGCAAAAAGAACTTATCTTGATGAAAGTATGCGACTCCATAGGAAACATTCCATACAGAGAAATCAAGAAAGCACACATTACAGCAGGAGTTGAACGACGCAAAGAAACACCAGCAATGGCTAGAAACTTTCTGAAAGCACTCAATGGTCTTTTTAAATGGGCAATTGATCAAAGTCTTTTAGAAAATAACCCAACCGTAGGAGTAAAGAGACCAACTTTGAAAAATAAAGATGGCTTTCCTGCTTGGACAGAGGAAGACATAGAAAAATATTATCAACGCTGGTCTATCGGCACGCATGAACGCGTCTGGATTGATGTGCTTCTGTATACAGGTTTAAGACGAGGTGATGCAGTACGCATTGGTTGGAAAGATGTAAAAGATAATATCATTCATCTAAAGACAGAAAAAAGTAAATTTCAAACAGATGTCTTTCTTCCCATTTTACCAGAATTAGCCACAACACTTGAAACTAGTCCTATCGGAGATGAAACATTCATTTGTGGTAAAGAAGGTAAGAGCCTCATCAAGGAGAGCTTTGGCAATCTGTTTAGAGATGCTTGTAATGCAGCTGGCATTAAAAAATCAGCACATGGGTTAAGAAAATTAGCAGCAACACGTGCTGCCAATTCAGGTGCAACAGTCTCACAACTCAAAGCACTTTTTGGCTGGACTGAAGATAAAATGGCATCTCTTTACACTAAGAGTGCTGACCGCAGAAGACTTTCCCTTGAAGCAATAAAAAAGTTCCAAAAAAGTGAGGGATAGAAACAAAAAAACAGAAGAAAATCCCTTATTATTAATATAACTCATTGATTTAATTGTCTTTTATTCGCTCTTTGAGGGGCGAAAAACTGTAACGGTGCAATCCCTCGACTGGCCCATATTTATCAAGCGACCTACGATGAGCTAAAGTTGCATAACCTACATGCTTCTCTAAACCATAACCTTTATAAACTTGCCCTGCACATTCCATCATCCTATCCCGTGTTACTTTGGCAATAATGGATGCAGCTGCAATTGAAACCGAACGTTGATCACCTTTAATCAAAGCAGTTGCCGGACATGGTAACCGAGAAGGTATATCGCGTCCATCAATAAGTGCATACTGCGCTGGAACTGCTAACCCTGTAATACAGCGACGCATTGCTTCTAAAGTTGCTTTTCTAATATTAGATTGATCAATCGAACGAGCACAAAGACTAGCAATTGAAATCGCTAATGCACTTTGCAAAATTGTATTGTACACTTTTTTACGTTGTAGGATAGACAGTTTTTTTGAATCATTTAGACCATCAGGAATATAATCTTTATCTAAAATGACTGCCGCTGTTACTACAGGTCCAGCGAGAGGCCCACGCCCTACTTCATCAACACCCACTATATGAAAAAAGCCTTGTTTCTGCAAATCCAATTCGCATGAAAAATTTGGCTGAAACGGTAAATCAAACATCTTTTATAAATCACAAATACAACGAAACGAACATCCATTTTATAGTCTGCCTGCTGCAAAGCTACAAGAAAAATAGCTCACCAAACATCTTAGGGAACTCTTGCAAAAGTACAAACAAAAAATTACGGAGTATTTTTCACTGGCTATCAGATTCTTCTGCTAAATTATCCTAACGCGCGTTAATTTGATCTAAAAAACAGAAAAACATTTGCTCTACGGATTAATCCCTTTGATTGTGTATATACAAGGAAGCATGACCGAATAAAATCTTGTCCCTTAATGTTTATCTCTCAAACTTTTCCTAAGGTCATTATAGGTCTCACAAACCAATTTGGATGCATCGATTTTATCAAAAGAGCTGCCTGCTGTGCCGCTTGCAGATCTTTAAAAATACCAAAGCAAGTGGCTCCTGTCCCAGACATACGAGAAAAAAGAGAGCCACACTTATCTAATGTAGATAATACTTCAGCTAATTGAGGTGCAATCTTTAATGCAGTAAAAAAAAGATCATTCCGCGTTTCTTTTAAAGTTTCAACCAGTGAATCGACAGTCTTCAAAGCCTCTAGATCAATTTTCAAAGAAGAATGATCATGCTGCTCAAAAGCCTTAAAAACAGCTTTCGTTGCAATCTGTTGGCCATGGTTAACCAACACTATTGCAAGAGGACAAGCCTCTTTTAGTCGCACAATATCTTGGCCAATTCCTTTCACAAAAAGTGGCTGCTGATACTCCAATGCAAAAAGACACATTGGCACGTCAGCGCCAAGAGCTACGCTCATTTCTGCTAATTTTTCATAAGAGCAATTAAGATTCCACTGTTGACGTAATATGCTGATAACGCCAGCCGCATTACCTGAGCCACCACCAATGCCCGAAGAAATAGGTAACGTTTTAACAAGTTTGAAAAAAGCCGATTTAGCACTTTCAGGAAAGGTATCATGCATAAAATCACGCGCGCGAATAACTAAATTATCTGAATCAGAAACAAGCTTATTTGCAAACGGACCCGTTACAACAAACTGATCACTTTCAAAAGGTGCATAGCCTAAACAATCGCCGCTAAGACTAAAATAAACTAAACTTTCTATTAAATGATAACCACCAGCGCATTGCCCAACAACATGTAAAGCTAAATTCAACTTAATGGGTGTAAATACATAAGAATACCCTTTGAAAGAAGCTTGTGTATCCGATATCATCTGACGTAATATTCGCCTGTAAAAGGATCTTTTACCAATGTGCCTCTTTTTCCTATATTTTGCTTAGATTTTGCAGGATCTATACCCTGCAAAACTCTCTGTAATCGTTTTATCCATAAACAATAAATATGAAAGGCGATAATACACAATAAACTGAATGAAATTATTCGTATCATTTACAACTCTTTCCTTCTCACAACTGTTTTTAGACAAAGTTATTAACTTTATTGAGAATCTATCGAAATTATATTCCCAATCATAAACCATAACGCTGCCAAAGCGCCCGCTCCTGTAGTGTTATAAAAGCACTATCAACTGCTGTATACACCGCATGAGAAGCAACTCCTGCAGGAATTTTAGGCCCTAAAAAGCTTTTTGGAGGCGAAATTAATCGAAGTTTCGTATCATGACCAAAGCGCTCCTTAATAACGGAATTTATATCATTCAATCCGTCAATCAAGCCCAGCTCAACACCTTTCTTTCCGCTCCAAAACATTCCTGTAAAAATATCCGGATCACTTGATAACTTCGCTGCACGTCGCTCTTTAACCAAATCAATAAAAGTTTGATGAACTTCAAGTTGTAGAGATTTCAAATGCTCAATATCTGACTTCTTTTCCGGCTGAAATGGATCTAATGTAACCTTATTCTTTCCTGCCGAGTAAACACGCCGTTCAACACCAATTTTCTTCAAAAGCTCAGGAAAACCAAAAGATGCTGAAACAACCCCGATAGAACCAATAATCGAAGAAGGATCGGCAAAAATCTCATCCCCCGCACAAGCAATCATATAACCACCTGATGCTGCTATATCCTCAACAAATACAAGAACCTTTTTCTTTTTTTCCTCTGCCAAATCACGGATACGCTTGAAAATAAAACGTGATTGCACAGGCGAGCCACCAGGAGAATTGATGAGAAGTGCGACAGCCGGTGCTGTTTTATCCGCAAAAGCCTTATCTAAAAGATTTGCGCACCTACTTAATGAAAGCGTACGCGCTAGCGGTGTAGTTGAATCCATAATCGCCCCATGAAGACGTACTACAGGGATTTCAAGTTTATTAGAATAAAAACGATGTGGAATAAGATTTTTGATAACGTCTATCAAAACACAATCTCCTTATAAATTAAGCAAAGACAAAAGAGAGGGAGGAAGAGCAATGTAATATCTAAAAAATACTGATCAAACTCCGTTCTACAACCATGAATAAAATGCATATACAGTTAAAGTCTTCCTAAAAAACAAGCTTTGATTTAAGTTTAAGCAATAAACCAGAAAACACAAGATATCATTTAAAAAGTTCCCACAAACTTATACATCCATTATTGATTGCATCAATCCGTGGTGAAAAGGCATTTCCATCACCTTCATGTAGAACCAATGCCGGTAACACTGATAAAGCCGCTCTACTTCCCCGCTTTGCATAAAGCAAAATACGAATTGCCGCCGTTGTCGCACGTGCATGGACGGGAATTACACAGATACCACCAAAGCGCCCTTCTAAAGCGTGCAAAATATCAGTCAGCGATTGTGGACGTGCAATTAATCCTAAGTATCCACTTGGCTTAACAATTGCTGCTGCACTCCGCAACCAATTATCAAACATCGCTTCAGGCATAACATGTGCCTCAGACTTTTGTTTATCAGGTGTTTTGCGATCTGCAGGACTGTTAAAAGGTGGATTCATAATCGCAAAATCAAAAGAATTATCTTCCAATCCTACTTTTAAACGATTTTTTCCTTTGAAAGTAACATCTGCTTCTAGCAAACAAATTCGCTCAGCAAGTTTTTTATTTTGTTTTAGCATCAGCGTTTTTTGAGCGTAATACACCATAAAAGCTGATCGTTCAACCAATGTAACGTGGACCTCCAGACAACGCGAAGCAACAGCCAATCCTGCAGCACCTGCACCTGCACCTAAATCAACAACCTTTCCCTTCAAATTATTGGGAACCAAACTGGCCAATAACATAGCATCCATGCCAGAACGATGACCATGTTTACGTGGTTGAACCAAATAAAACTTCCCGCGATGAAACTGATCAATTGTTTCATCATTATGATTCGTTATTTCACCCATTTTGAAACCTGATATTTATCTTTAATAAATCGCGTTTTCACTATCAAACACTGTTTAAACAAAACTGTTTCAAGTATTTCCCTGTATATTTTCATAAGAATAACATCGCTTGCCAATATCATCCAAAACTTCCATTTTAAAGCAGCATCAAAAGCTTGTGTCATAACAAAACCCCCTTTATGCTATCGGACAAAATAAAATTCATATATGTCCATTGCAATACTCTAGGAGTAAACACATTGAGTGCTGGCACAAAATCAGATCAAATAAGAAATAATCAAATGTCTCTCCAATCCCTCATCAGTCTTACCAAAAGCGATATGGAGCGCGTTAATCAATTTATCCTTTCTATGGCAAAATCAGAAGTGGAAATGATCCCTGAAATTTCTAACCACCTTATTTCATCAGGAGGAAAACGATTACGCCCAATGATTACACTGGCTTCCGCTCATATGTTTGGTTATCAAGGTGATGGGCATATAAAACTTGCAACAGCCGTTGAATTTATGCATACGGCAACCTTGTTACACGATGACGTGATTGATGAAAGTAATTTACGACGCGGAAAATCTACTGCACGAATGATTTGGGGAAATCAAGCAAGCGTACTTGTTGGTGATTTTTTGTTGGGACAAGCTTTTAAAATGATGGTCGATGTTGCTTCTATAGAAGCTCTCTCTGTCTTAGCTAATGCTGCTGCTATTATTGCTGAAGGAGAAGTTATGCAACTTTCTGCCGCAAATAATATAGAAACCAGTACTTCAGACTATCTTAAAATCATCAACGCAAAAACAGCTGCACTTTTTTCCGCTGCTGCTGAAGTCGGACCCATTATTGCTGGCTATACGGATAAAGAACGTTCCGCATTGCGTGAATATGGAACATTTTTAGGACTCGCCTTCCAATTGATTGATGATGCTCTTGATTATGGTGGAACTTCTCAAAATTTGGGAAAAAATATAGGGGACGATTTCCGAGAAGGTAAAATCACAATGCCGGTTATCCTTGCATACACACGGAGTAATACGGTAGAAAAAACATTCTGGAAAGAAGCTCTTGAAAACAGTAATAATAATGATGAAGCCTTTGCACATGCGCAAGATTTAATAAAAAAATACGATAGTCTTATAGATACAATAGAACAAGCACGCGTTTATGGACAGCGTGCAATAAACGCTCTTACGTCAATGAACAAAAGCCCTACCTACAATGCCCTCATCGAGACTGTTAATTTTTGTATTGCGCGTGTAAACTGATTATTTGTAAAAACTTCAACATTTTTCAAAAAAGTAATAGGATACGATCTATAAACCATACAATCTCTATTGATTATCTTGAAAAGGATTAGTTCTATGTGCAGTGCAACAGTATCCCGCTTTTTTACTCTTTTTGTTGCGGGTACCATTCTGATGCCATTAACCACCTATAGCAAAATAAACGCTGCTATAAACACAAACTCATTTACAGGTGCCTACTTAGCCGGAAGGGTTGCAAATCACGAAAATAAGACAGATATTGCCATCAATTATTTTAAACAAGCACTTAATTATAAACCTAATAATATTGAAACACAAAAAGAGCTTCTTGAAGCTATGCTTTCTGTTGGAAACTTCAAAGAAGCTGTTCAGCAAGCCAAGACACTAAAAAAGCAAGGTGTTATAACTCCCTTTGTCTCCTTAACGTTATCAGTAGAAAGTCTCATCAAAAAAGACTACAAGAATGCCAAGCTTTTTTTACAATTAAAAGCACCTCCTGCTACAAACAATCCAATAAGTGAATTAATAGGTACATGGATCACATTTGGGTCTGGACAAAAATCTCAAGCAATCGCTGATCTTGAAAAGATTAAAGGACCTGACTGGTACGATCTTTTTATACGTTATCACCTCGCACTTATGAATGACCTTGCGGGACGTACACGGGAGGCAAAAAAATATTTCATTCAAGCGCTAAACAGCAAACAAGCTACTCTTATAGCCCCGAATACCTATGAACGTATTATCATAGCCTACACTTCTTTCCAACTGCGTCATAATATGCACAATCAAGCTCTTCAAACTATTACACATGGCGAACAAATATTGTCAGGCCGAGAAGTACTTAAAAAAATTCGAGAAAAAATTAAAAAAACAGCTTCTTTAGAAAGGTTTATAAAAACACCTCAGCAAGGAGCAGGTGAAGTTTTGTATAATTTTGGAACAACCTTAAACTACAAAAACTCAGGACGAATTGCACGTATTTTAAAACAGCTATCTTTCGCCCTATACCCTCAAAATGATGCAATACTACTTCATCTAGCGCACATTTCTGCTCAATTGGGTGATCCTAATCAAGCAATTAAACTTTACCACGCCTTACCGCCTCAATCCCCTTATTATAGAGATGGACAACTCCAACTTGCATTTCTTCTTGCAAATAACAATAATTACAATGAAGCTATTAAATTGCTCACGTCGTTAAGGAAGCAATTTCCAAATGACCGCCCCATCTTGATAACGCTAGCTGCGTTTTATATGCAAGACAATAAATTCGTCGAAGCTGCCAGAACTTTAGATCGTGCTATTGCACAGATAAAAAATTTTCAACGAGATGATTGGAGACTCTTTTACCAACGTGGTATTGCTTTCGAACGTTTACATCAATGGCCAAAGGCTGAAATAAATCTGCGAAAAGCACTCGAATTCTTTCCCAATCAACCACAAGTTCTTAATTATCTTGGTTATTCACTTGTTGACCGCAATCAAAAACTTGAAGAATCACTTCATATGCTGCAAAAAGCCTCTGCGTTACAATCGCAAAATAGTTACATTCTAGATTCTCTAGGGTGGGCTTATTACAAACTAAAACAATATAAAAAAGCTGTTCAAATACTAGAAAATGCTGTCAAACTACAGCCTGAAGATCCAACATTAAATGATCATTTAGGCGATGCTTATTGGCAAGTTGGACGCAAACGCGAAGCAATATTTCAGTGGAATCATGCAATTGATGAAGAAGCAAAAAATTCAGAAAGAATCAGAAAAAAATTAAAATTTGGCTTGCAATAAATAATGATACCTGACCATAATCCTATGAAAAAACAATAACAAATATTAAAGACTGAAGTTCTTTTGGTCACTGTTTATTAGTTAAATATTCAAAGAGTATAAAGTGTGAAACTACCTGAACATCTTAATCCTAAGCGCTCTTTTCAGGGACTTATCTTAACTTTACAAAATTATTGGGCTCACTATGGGTGTGCAATTTTGCAACCTTACGATATGGAAGTTGGGGCGGGAACCTTTCATCCATCTACAACACTGCGCTCATTAGGACCTCGTCCTTGGAAAGTGGCATACGTTCAACCATCTCGCCGTCCAACAGATGGACGATATGGTAAAAATCCAAACCGTTTACAACACTATTATCAATTTCAAGTTCTCATCAAACCCTCACCACCAAATCTACAAGAGCTTTATATAAAGTCACTACAAGCCATTGGTCTTGATACAAAACTTCATGATATTCGCTTTGTTGAAGATGATTGGGAAAGTCCAACTCTTGGTGCTTGGGGACTTGGATGGGAGTGCTGGTGCGATGGAATGGAAATTTCTCAATTTACTTATTTTCAACAGGTTTGTGGTATCGAGTGCGCTCCAATTTCAGGAGAGCTTACCTACGGGCTTGAACGTCTAGCAATGTATATACAGGGTGTCGATAACGTCTATGATCTTAACTTTAATGGTTTGGATGGTGAAAACAAAATAAGTTATGGAGATATTTTTTTACAAGCAGAGCAGGAATATTCATACTATAATTTCGAGTTTGCTAATACCAAATTGCTACAACAGCATTTTACCGATATAGAACGTGAATGCATTGCACTTCTTGAAGCTGGAAAACCAAATAAAGAAAATAGCTTACATCGGTGTGTTTTCCCAGCTTACGACCAATGTATTAAGGCCAGCCACATTTTTAATCTCTTGCAGGCACGTGGCGTTATTTCTGTCACTGAGCGACAAAGTTATATTCTTCGTGTTCGTGATCTCGCACGCCGCTGTGGAGAATCTTTCTTACTTACAGAAGCTGGCCAAATATATACTAAAGGAAAAGCCTAATGTCCGATCTTCTTCTTGAACTTTTCAGCGAAGAAATCCCTTCTCGCATGCAACGAAAAGCTGCTGCAGACTTAAGAAAATGTGTTACAGATCAACTAGTGAAAGCAGGCTTAACCTATAAAGCTGCTCGAGAATATTGGACGCCCCGTCGACTAACATTAGACATACGAGGACTTTCTATACGCTCAAAAGATATCTATGAAGAACGTAAAGGCCCCAGCATAAAATCGCCGCAGCATGTGATTGATGGTTTCCTACGCTCAACTGGATTGGGGGATATTTCTGAAGCAGATATTGCACATGATCGTAAAAAAGGAAATTTTTATATCGCTAAAATCATTAAAAAAGGCCGAAATGCAGAAGAAATTATTGCTGATATTTTACCAAATATTATCCATAATTTTCCATGGCCAAAATCTATGCGCTGGGAAAAAGATTCAGTAAAAAATAGAGCACTAAGGTGGATTCGGCCTTTGAAGAACATTCTCTGTGTCTTTGGACCAGAAATTGGTGAAACACATGTTGTTCCATTTACCATTGGTTCTCTTAAGAGCAATAATCTAACTTATGGTCACCGCTTTTTAAGTGACGGAAAGCCGCTCCAAGTCCGCCGCTTTGATGATTATATCACCAAACTTGAAACCCATAAAGTCATTCTCGACGCAGAAAGGCGAAAGAATATTATTTTGGCAGATGCTCAAAATCTTTGCTTTGCAAACGGTTTAGAACTGGTTCAAGATAACGCTCTTTTAGAAGAAGTCGCCGGACTTGTTGAGTGGCCTGTTGTACTTCTTGGAAACTTCAACAAATCTTTCCTGAATATTCCTCCAGAAATTATTCGTTTGACCATTCGAGCTAATCAAAAATGTTTTGTAACACGCAAACAAGGAGAAAAGATAAAGCTTTCTCATCATTTTATTCTCGTTTCTAATATCTTCGCGAGCGATGAAGGCAAAGAAATTTCTAAAGGAAATAGTAAAGTTGTCTGCGCTCGTCTTTCCGATGCACTCTATTTTTGGGAAACAGATCAACATGATTTGCCCAATATTAAATATTTACAATCTTCTGTAAAAAAATTTGATCTTGATTTAAAAAAACCTCTCGATCAAAGAATGGCTCAACTTGATTATTTAAATGTGACTTTCCATGCAAAATTAGGTACGCAAGGCGCAAGGGTAAAACGTATCGCTGCCCTAGCACAAAAAATTGCTCCTTTGGTACAAGCAGATCCGCTATTAGTTAAACGCGCAGCGATGCTTGCAAAAGCAGATTTGCAAACAGAAGTTGTTGGAGAATTTCCTGAACTACAAGGACTAATGGGACGAAAATATGCGCTCCTGCAAGGAGAAGATCCTCGCGTAGCTGAAGCAATTGAAGACCACTATAAACCCCTAGGACCAACAGATCGTATTCCACAAGAGCCTATCGCTATAACAATTGCGCTTGCAGATAAAATTGATATGCTCGTCTGTTTTTGGCTGATTAATGAAAAACCAACCAGCTCAAAAGATCCATACGCATTAAGACGAGCCGCGCTGGGAATTATCAGACTCGTGCTTTTGCGTGATTGGAAAATTAATCTTATGCCACTGTTTAATCTAGCAGCAAATATTTTTTCACAACAAAAAAGTCAATGTGAGATATTTCAAATTGAAGATACACAATCACAGAATCTATTTCTAGACAAAACAGAGCATATTTTATCAGACTTACTACTTTTTTTTCATGAACGTTTAAAAATCTATCTAAAAGAGGAAGGTGCTCGTTATGATGCTATTGAAGCAATATTAAACAAAGATGCTGATGATTTTTTGTTAGTCGCGCGTCACGTTGAGGCACTTATCGCCTTTATAAATACAAGTGATGGAAGTAGTTTTTTAGCCGCTCTAAAACGCACTGCAAACATTCTTGAAAATGAATCTTCAAAAGGCGCCCTAATAACAAACGAAATTAATCCTGGACTCTTTATTGAAACAGAAGAAAAGAATCTTTATCAAGAAACCATTGAGATAGAAAGAAAGATTCATGATAACATCAATGCAAAAAATTTATCACTTACACTTAATACGCTAGCTCCACTCGGAAAATTTATAGACATCTTTTTTGAAAAAGTGCTAGTGAACAATAAAAACCCTGATATTCGCACGAACCGTCTCGCTCTTCTTAAACGTATTCATACCATGACAGAAGCGATGGCAGACTTCTCAAAACTTGTGGTCTAAAACCTAATACCTTACAAATTGAAAAAGTGGTGAAGATAGAGCTCTTCTATTATTCAGTGCCTTTGTCATTGAACATTCTAAAATATTATAAGAAAATTGCGGCACAAATCTTGAGATAATTTTAAGCATTTGTGGAATTTATGGTATACATAAATGATACTTTGTAAAAGTCTATAAAAAAGTTTAGCAAATTATCCAAGCATCGTCGCATTGATTTATAATAGATCTTGCGTGATGCTTTTTACAAATTGCTCCAAAAGATAAGCTCGAGAGCTATTACAAACATCTATCTAAACTAATTGTATAAATTAGTAGTGTAATACAAAGTAAAATAGATAAAGTTACTAATCTTGAAAAAGAACTTTTATGCTAAAGAACCAGCTCTTTCGGTATCCAAAATTACCATTAATGGAAATATTTTTTTATCTCAGTAAGAGATTCTCCATCAAGAGAATCCTTAATGAGTTCATTAGCTTTATTAGAATCTAATTCCTTTGCGATAAGCGCACGTGCAGCGGAAATAGCAAATTCAATAGCGGACGAAGAAACCATACGTACCGCATCAATTTCTGCTTGAGAAATTTTTTGCTCTGCTGATTTGTTACGATTCTTTACATATTCTTCTACCTTTGTACGAGCCTCGGCAATAACAGCAGCAACTTCATGCTTAGCTGCCGCAATAATCTCTTGTGCATCCTTCTCGGCTTCTGCATGTTTGCGCTGATATTCAACCAACACTTCCTGAGCTTCTTCGCGAAGACGAAGAGCTTCATCAAGCTCATCTTTAATACGTTTTGCTCGGGCATCAAGATGACGCACAGCCATCTGCGGAATTTTGAAATAGACCAAGAGCCCTAAGAAAACAACCAACCCAACAAAGGCCCAAAAAGTATCAGACATCCTTTTATTCCTCAGTAATCAGCAACTTTAGTAACTGAACGAACAGCCTCTTTGTTGACATTAACATCAATCAATTTTTTTACGATTTCAAGAGCCACTTCTTCAGCAATAGAACCAACATTCTGCATAGCTTTATCGCGAATTTTTGTTATCTGTTTCTCAGCATCTGCTAGCTTTTTTCCTAAGCTTTCTTCAACTTCCTTTCGCTCAAGCTCAATCTTTTCTTTTAACTCTTCACTGGCTCTTTGCGCTATAACATGAGCCTGTAAACGAGCTTCTGCCAATCTCCGCTCGTAAGTTTCAACTACAGTATCTGCCTCCTGCTTCATACGTAAGGCCTGATCCAAATCAGATGCAATTCGGTCTCGACGTGTTTCAATAACACCGCCAATACGCGGTACGATCACACGAGAGATAAAAAGATAAAAAAAACCAAAAGAAATTGCCAACCAAAAAAAGTGCGAACCAAAATGGACAAAATCAAAAGGTGGAAACACACGAACTGCATGCTCTGCCACAACATCTTTGACATGCCCTATCGACGTTTCACTGGTCTGTGCATAAGCACTGGAAACAAACATCCTCTTTCATCCTTCACACAATTTATTCAAAGAACCCTGTCATAACAACTAATAAAACTGACTAACTTTTTTCATTAGAAAACAAAAGGGTATTCCCATCTCTTATCTAGAAAACAAGCATACCCTTATGAAAGGGATTAAACCCCAAAAAGAAGCAATAAAGCAATGAGTAATGAAAAAATACCCAAAGCTTCTGTCACAGCAAAACCAAAAACTAGACGACCAAACTGGCTATCTGCTGCTGATGGATTGCGTAATGCACCAGAAAGATAGCTGCCAAAAATATTTCCAAGGCCCAAAGCCGTCCCTGCCATGCCAAAACAAGCAAGACCAGCGCCAATATACTTTGCTGCAAGTACTAATTCCATATTATTCTCCTTTAAAGCGAAATTGCACCATTCAATGAAAAAATGTCAATTTTATTAATGTCCTGGGTGAACAGCATCATTAAGATACATACAAGTTAAAACCGTAAAAACATAGGCTTGAAGAAATGCAACCAAAAATTCAAGAGCAGTAATCGCTACAGTCATGATAAATGGCAAAATCGAACCAGCAACGCCTACAACTCCTGCCCCAATCATTGAGACAATAAAACCAGAAAAGACTTTGAGGGTAATATGGCCAGCAAGCATATTAGCAAAAAGACGAAGAGAAAGACTAATAGGACGAGAGAGAAAAGAAATAACCTCAATCATCGTAACTAAGGGTAAAACTACAACGGGCACACCATCAGGAACGAAAAGTTTTAAAAAACTAACCCCATGCTTATAAAAACCATAACCAATCACCGTCAAAATCACAAGCATAGCCAATGAAAACGTGATCATAATTTGAGAAGTAATCGTATAAAAATAGGGAAAAAGACCAATAAAGTTAGCAACTAAAATGAAAGTAAACAAAGAAAAAACTAAAGGGAAAAATTGCATTCCCTGCACACCAGATGATTCTCGCAAAGTTGATGCTACAAACTCATAGGCCATTTCTGAAAGAGACTGAATCCGTGTTGGAATTAACCCACGGCTTGATGATGAAATAAAGAGAAATAGAGAAGTTAAAACAACTGTAGCGACTATAAACAATGATACATTTGTAAACGACAAATCCATATTTCCTATGGAAATCTTAATCAGTCGCGAAACCTCGAACTGATGGATAGGATCTGGAGCATGCGATGTCACTTCAACCTCACTTATCGAACCCTTTATCGGTCCCTTTATCTTGGCACAATACGCCTTTTTTCCTTAATCGACTGGAAGCAACATACCCCACAGACCGAAGAATATTTAATACACCAGCAGCAAACCCAAGAAAAATGAAAAACACCAATCCCCATGGTAATGAACCTGCTAACTTATCAAACCCAAACCCCAAAACAACACCAACGATAATACTTGCCAAAAACTCACTGGAAAGCTTAATCGCACGAGCTACTCCTCCTCGCGGCTCTACTCTGTCATCCCTACACTCCAAGCTCTTTAATGCTTTCTTACGCATCAAAGCTCTATCTAAGTTTTTACTACGGCATTCTAAATCCTCTGAATGAAAACAGCCTTCTCGTCTTTTTCCTTCTTTCAGTGGCACAACGGATTCACCGCCCTTTGCCATAACCGGCTCCTTAGTCAAAAAACAAAGTAAAAATGTGTCTTAGAAAAGCTCAAATATCATATTGTTCCTAAATTTATTCGTCAAGATACTAAAAGAAATCTATCACAATTTATCGCAATAAATAATGTGTCTTCCAATTGTATGAACCCCAGCTCCTAATGCAGTTAAAAATAATCATCCAACCCTGCAGACAATGCCTTATTGCTTCAATTAAAAAAACAGCACTTATCCTCATGTTGCAACTCTAAAAATATCTTGAAAAGATAGTCTCTAAAATCAATCAAATGTTGTATATTCTCCCCCATAATTAGTAAATAAAAATAACATTAATGAAGCTTACTTCACTTTTAATGCGCAACACAAGTCTGTAATTTAATACATATCATACAATAGGAATACGCAAATATAAAAACGAAACCTTTGCGTACAACCATAATCAACTTCCGAATTTTTCTTCTTATATTAAAATGTGAGCAAAGTGCACAAATATTTTAATTTTTGATTTGAATAGATCAACGCAAAATTAGAATTTTTGCTAAAAAGTATCTCTTACAGAACAAAGACTAAAAACCTCCTTTACACAAAGCAGCCCCATAATTATTTCTTTCTCGAATGTGCTACAAAAGGATTATCAGATCCGCGCAATGATAGTCGAATAGGCACACCAGGTATATCAAACGTATCACGTAATCCATTGGCAAGGTAACGCAAATACGATTCAGGCATTACATCTGGTCGCGAACAAGAAATCACAAATCCAGGAGGACGCGTCTTAACCTGTGTTATGTATTTAATCTTAAGCCGGCGCCCCGAAACTGTAGGTGGGGGGTGATGTGCAATGACAGATTCAAGCCATCGATTCAATTTTCCCGTGGTAACGCGGCGATTCCACACACGATGCATCATCGTGATATTTTCCATAAGATTATCAATCCCTTTGCCATACTGACCCGATAAAGGAACAGCCCTTAAACCGCGAACCTGAGGAAGAAGGCGAGTACATTTTTCATGCAAATCAACCAATGTTATCTGATTATTTTCAACAAGATCCCACTTATTAAAAGCAATAATCGGAACCCGTCCCTCACGAATCACAAGATTCGCAATTTGTAAATCTTGCTTTTCAAAAGATGCAGTTGCATCAAAAACAATCACAACCACTTCTGCAAACCGAATTGCACGTAAAGTATCCGCAACGGAAAGTTTTTCTAACTTCTCTTGAATTTTTGATTTTCGACGTAAACCTGCAGTATCAAAAAGTTTGATGTGACGGCCACGCCATGCCCAGTCGACAGAAATCGAATCACGTGTAAGCCCCGCTTCGGGACCTGTTAACAGCCGATTTTGCCCCAATATAGTGTTGATAAGGGTTGATTTACCTGTATTTGGACGACCCGCAATTGCAATTCGAATAGATTTATTTTCATCGTAAACAAACTCTTCCTTAAAATCATTCATATCGTCACCAACAGATGCAGGCTTGGTAGCAATATACTCTTCTTCGATTCGACTCCCCAAAGCGCGGTCTCTACCAACGGCATGCAGAATTGCATCACGAAGGTCTGTGAGACCCAAACCATGCTCAGCAGATATTGCACAAGGCTCACCAAAACCTAATGACCACGCTTCATACGCTCCTCCTATAGCTGCTTTTGTCTCAGACTTATTGGCAACAAGCACAATCGGTTTCCCTGACCTACGAACCAATGAGGAAAAACTTAAATCACTTGTAGTTATTCCACTCCTCGCATCAAAGACAAATAAAATAAGATCCGCTTCATCAATTGCGGCTTTTGTCTGAAAACGCATACGCCCCTCAAGTGTATGATCCCCCGCTTCTTCCAGCCCAGCCGTATCAATCACATAAAAGCGCAAATCCTGAAGTTTCGCTGCATGAATCCGCCTATCACGTGTAACGCCTGGTTTATCATCAACCAAAGCCAATTTTTGTCCAATCAAGCGATTAAAAAGTGTTGACTTCCCAACATTGGGACAACCGACTATAGCAATGGTAAGGCTCATAAATTTATTCCTTGTTCGCTTTGCCTTCAGCTTGTATAAGCTCAAGCATAATTCGAGCCCGATCTGTTACCTTTAATTCTAGAGCATTTTCTTCAGAAATTTTCTGAAAATAATAAACGGCGTCATCCATCTTTTCGGCTTTATATGCAGCTAAACCCAAGGTCTCTCGTGCAGACATGCGCATAGGATCAAGATCATTTGCCATATCTTTAACGCGCTTTTTAACATCATCAAAGGTTCCTGTATCAAGCAAAATATATGCTGCTCTAATTTTTGCAACTTTCCGTAAAATTTGTGGTGCTTTTTCATCATTTGCAACTGAATCAAAGACTTCTACTGATTTGATAGCATTACCTTTTTCCATGAGCAAAGAAGCTTCACGTAGACGAGCAAGAAATGGATACCCACCAAAATTAGAGACTTTAACAGTTTCTAATTGCTTTATTGCCTCATCAAAATGGCCTTTGTCTCCAAAGTCCAGACTTTTTATAAATGCATCACCAACCTGAGCAGCTTGCTGTGTTTGCTTATAATGATAAATTTGATAAGCAACTATCATTAATATAAAAAAAACAACAGTTCCAATAATTAAAAAACCGTAACGTCTCCAAAAAGCAAGAGCCTTTTCTTGACGAAATTCTGCATTAAGTTCAGCAATAAAACTATCGTACGACATGTATTATACCTTGAAAAAAATTTACTTTCTGTGCTTTTACGCATATAATGAAAAAATATGGTAGCCCAAATTAATTAAAAACCTTAAATTTCTAGCTTATTAGTTTAAATTAATACGCACCCAAATTACTTAGATTTATGAAATCTGTCTCAATCGAAAACGACGTGCCACCCTTTTAATGCATACTACAATTTTTATATCACTTGAGACTTTTTAGATAAAGTTATCACTTCATTAATATTCCCATCTTTTGTTTGCCTCAAATATCAAGAATTGTTAGATGTCTCCCCCCTGTTATATTTACAGTAACTGCTTGTAAAAACATTTTTAAAAATTGTATTATATTTTTCAAAACTCTAAATTGAAGAATTATAATCAAAAAAAATTAATTTAAAAAACTTTAATAAAGAGATATTGTTTAATTTCTATGAGTTTAAATACCTTCAACTTATCTTTATCCACTTCACAGCTTTTTGTAATCGATCTTTGCGGTTTCTAAAAACATTCTATTGTAATGGCCAAATCCACATGAGTACTGGGACCGCAACAATGACTATCAATACTGCCAAAGGAGCACCAAGGCGTGGGTAATCGCTAAAACGATATCCTCCTGGTGCCATCACAAACATATTGCTTTGATGTCCAATGGGTGTGAGAAATTCACACCCTGCACCAATTGCAACAGCCATCAAAAAAGCCTCAGGTTTATAATGAAGAGAATGAGCAAAACTTGATGCAATGGGCGCTACCACCATAACAGTCGCTGCATTATTTAAAAATGGCGTTACAAACATAGCTGTAACCAACATAAGTGCTAATGCACCAGATGGTGGAAAAAATACCGCCAACTGGCTTAACCATTGACCTATGAGATCCGTACATCCTGTCTTCTCTAGCGCTTCGCTCACTGGAATAAGCGTTGCTAATAAGACTAATATTTGGCCATCTAATGCTTGATATAAGTCACGCGCTGGTAAAACTCGAAAGATAACCATTGCTGCAGCAGCAGAAAAAAAAGAAAATGCAACTGGAACGATATGAAAAGCCGTAAAAATGATCGCTGTAAATAAAATAGCTAAAGATATGAGACCATGTCGTAAATTACCAAACACAATATTACGTTTTGCTAAAGGTAAACATTTCAATTCCCTTAACAAATTTGGAATAACCATATCTTGCCCCTGCAAAACAATCACATCTCCAAGATGAAAAACAATATCACCAAGCCTTCCACGC
Organism: Bartonella vaga; assembly: GCF_037070895.1. Taxonomy (NCBI): domain Bacteria; kingdom Pseudomonadati; phylum Pseudomonadota; class Alphaproteobacteria; order Hyphomicrobiales; family Bartonellaceae; genus Bartonella; species Bartonella vaga. The sequence goes on along the minus strand of NZ_JAYMZK010000002.1, from coordinate 26,403 downwards.
ACTCTTTCATGCTGACGACTTAAGGCGAGCAGATTTACATCATAGCGATCAAATAATGAAAACTCTTTTGCACTTATGCCAATAAGAGGCGAATTATGCGTAATTACTACCTCAACGATATCAATCTCACTGTCCTTATCACCTGTAGAAACAATCCGACCAGAAGAAAATTCTAAACGAGAAAAGTTCATTACACTATCTAACCCTGTATGCGACCCCTCCAGCAACACAATATCATTTTCAGACAAAACAAAATCTGGAAATGGCGGAATAGATATTTTATTTCTGATAACTTGAAGCACCATCACATCACCACTCGATGGCTTAACGAGATCAACAATAGTTTTTCCCACGATCGGTGAATTGGCTGAAATATGCACTTCTGCAACATAATTACGAATATCAATAACATCATCAAACGATACACCTGAACGCATACGCACAGGTAAGCACCAAGAAAAAAAGATCAAATATAATACACCAACAGTAGCAATAACTGCACCGACTGGCGTAAAATCAAACATTGTAAAAGGAGTTCCGGTTAAACGTTCTTGCATAGCTGAAACGACAACATTTGGAGAAGTTCCTATCTGTGTCATAAGACCGCCCAACAAAGAACCAAATGCCATTGGCATCAAAAATACAGAAGGTGAAACTTGAGAACGGCGAGCAAATTGGAAAGCAATAGGAAGCATGATGGCCAAAGCACCAATATTTTTAACAAACATTGATAAAAACACTACAGAAATAACCAAAAAAGCCAATTGAAGGCGCACTGATTTCACATCTGGCCATATTCGTTGAACAATAAATTCCATTATACCAGAACGCGATACAGCCGCACTGACAACAAATACACTCCCTACAATAATAACAATATCATTGCTAAAACCGCTAAAAGCCTCCTTTGGGCTAACAAGCCCAACAGCACATGCAATCAATAATGTACAAATAGCGACAAGATCATAACGAAATCGATCCCAAATAAAAAAAATCATCATGAGACCAATAATAGAAAAGGCCATTATTTGATTTTCTGTCATGATACCCATCTCTCCCCATTAGATTACAATGAACAACAACACATGTTTTATGTTTTAACTGTTCATATAAACAGCAGCAAGATAAAAGCAAACATGAGCACACTTTATAATGATTTAAAAATGATAACAATGACCATCAAAATATACTTCACTCTGCCTATTACTAAATGCTGTTTCATAGGATTCTGAAAATATAGAAAATGGATGACCGTTGATAAAAATTTATTGCAAAAAAATTAGCATGCCTCTACAGAATTAAGAGAGTAAAAGTAGATAATTACTAAAACGGAAATAGGCTACATCTTAGTCCGTATTGCTTGCTTAAAGAAATTTAGCTCTACTCTGATTATAGCATGACATAGGAAAGTAAAAGAAAAGATGATGACCGATCTTAATAAGAAATATCGATATAATCTAAAACACTGGCTAACATATATCATTGGGTTTGCTGCTATTCTGTTAATTTTCGTTGTCGGTGCTTTTTATATGGCAAAACCCTATCTTGATGATTTTGTAAAGCGAGAACTAACTCGTCGTGCTATAATAGCAGAGACATCCAAAGTAAGCATCATGGGAAAAGTTAATTTAACGCATGTTACATTACCAGTCCCCGCTGGCACATCACTTAAAATTGGTGCCATTTCTGCCCGTCCTCCCATTTATTTTATTCCTGGTACTTTTACGCTTTATAATGTTGATTTAAAACATAACAATATTCATGTACAAATTCCAAAAATCTCTCTTAAAAGCGTTTCCTTAAAAGAAAAGGACACTGCGATCACACCACATCTTTTGCAATTAATTATGCGCATTAAACTTGCCTCAATTTTTGCTCCGGACATATCACTTTCTATCGAAAACAAATCAACCCAGAAAATTAAAGTAAAGAATTTTCAGCTTTCTAATCTAAAAAATGGCTATATTCGTTCTGTTAGTATCAAAAATATGAACTTTACAACGGCAGTTGAAAATGGCAACAAGCAGATGTATCTGGTCACTAAAAGTGATGCAATAAAAGCACAGAATATTGACATCAATTACGCCTATTCTATCTTTTGCAAGGAAAACAACAGCTTCGATCAAGGAAAAACTGTCACTGGTCCCGTTTCTTTGAATAATGTAATGGTTGATATTTTTAAAGAAACAGAAAAAAGTGCGTCTTTCTCTCTCGGCCAATTTAAGACATCTGGTCTACAGATGAAGCCATTCAAACAATCACCTAAAAAGTTGATCAAAGCCTATCTTAATGCAAGAAACACAAATAATCAGATTGCTAAAAAAACAGCCCAAAATGATATCTTACTGAACACATTCCTCGCCACTACCTCTGTTGATGCAAAAGTTGATAATGTCACTGTTGATATACCACAATTAAAAGCGACACTTGAATCACTCCAATTCAAACCAAGCATGTGGAAACAACCGATACCGAAAAAAATTCTTCTTTCTCTCGATAACCTTTCGATTTCACCTAACAAAATAAAAGAAAAAAGTCTAAATCCACTCAAAAAAATGAACTTTGAAAGCTTGGATATTTCAGGAAATCTTGACATTTCCTATGATGAAAAAGAACGTACGCTCTTTCTTAACACAATATCTTTAAATGTAAAAGATGTTGGTTCTGGAGAAATATCAGCTAAAATTACTGATGTTGGTGAAAAGCTTTTCACTGGTCAGAAAGACATAATGATCGCTGCCTCTCAAGACATTGGTATCAATGAAATCAATATACATTATATGCTAGCTGCTGGCTTCATTGATAAAATTTTTTCTTTTTTGACAGAGAATCTTAATGATGAAAAATATGATCTCAAAAAGGAACTGTACGATGTTTTCTATCTGGTAACGACGCAAATCCTCACAGTAGTTCTAAAAAGTCCTGATAAAGCTAAAAATATTGTAGAAGCTATTAGTAACCTTTCTAAAAATCCTCAAACGTTTACTGTCAAAATAAAAGCAAAAAATAATAAAAGTTTAAAAATAGCTGATCTTAAATCGCTCAAGCAAAAGGATTTATCTACAGTTTTGAGCAAAATACACCTCACTATCGATCATGAAAAATAGAATTAAAAAACATATTCAGTTTTACGCATGGTAGTCTTATATACATAGTACTCTTTATCAGTTAAAAGCTTCAGTTTTCTTTTTTCTGTATAAACAACAGCGTACTATGTATAATAGTAAATACATATTAGCAGAATTGTTGATACCTGGAGTTGCTTATGTCTTCAAATCGTTTACCAAATCGTGCTTCTCTTGTCACAAATCGAGCATTTTCTGCTCTTGAGCGTTTTCTTCATATTGAAGCTCTCAGTGGTATCGTTCTTTTATTTGCTGCTGCTACCGCACTCATTTTTTCAAATTCTGAATATGCTTCTCTCTATGAATCCTTCTGGCATACACCTTTTGGCTTTAACTTTGGTCATTTCACTCTCTCATGGGATTTACATTTCTGGGTTAATGATGTTCTCATGACTGTTTTCTTTCTTGTTGCGGGAATGGAAATTCGAAGAGAAATTCATGAAGGTGCTCTTGCTGATTTTAAACAAGCAATTTTGCCAATTGTTGCGGCAATAGGTGGAGTCTGTTTTCCTGCAATTATTTATTTTAGCTTTAACTTAAATAGTGGACATACACATGGTTGGGCTGTTCCAACGGCCACAGATATTGCCTTTGCTCTCGGTATTCTTGCACTTCTTGGGAAAAAAGTTTCAGCTAACCTTCATATCATCCTCTTATCCTTAGCCATTATTGATGATATTATCGCCGTTCTCATCATAGCTTTCTTCTACTCAACGAACATTGATCCTAGTGGTTTAGCTATTGCAGCGACGGGTATTGTATTAGTATTATTTTTTCAATGGATTGGAATCGCATCAGCATGGTTTTATGTTTTACCTGGTGCAATTATCTGGTGGGGCTTAATGATGACAGGAGCTCACCCTTCACTTGCCGGCGTTATTTTAGGCATGATGACTCCAGTATTCCCTACTCGTACCCTTGTTGCACCACTCACCATGATAAGCAATGCAATGCAAATTCTTCAAGAAAAAAATACAAAAACAGATCTGCACCATATTTCAACTGCATTGAAAAAAATGCGCAAAGGGCAACGTGATATGGTTGCACCAGTAATACGTGTTCAGAAAGTATTGCATCCATGGGTCGCATACGGTGTGATGCCAATTTTTGCCTTTGCAAATGCTGGTGTTAGTTTTGCAAACTTTGACCTTTCTTCTAATGAATCGTTCTTAGTTGTGTTCGGTGTTGTTATTGGTCTCTTTGTCGGTAAACCTTTTGGTATTATCACTGCCAGTTATCTTGCCGTAAAATCAGGAATATGCCGCTTACCGTCTCATATAACATGGACAGGTATTTTGCTAATTGGATTTTTAGCAGGAATTGGCTTTACAATGTCTATTTTTGTTTCAATGCTTGCTTTTAAAGATATTGTTCTGCTTGATTCTGCAAAAATTGGAGTGCTTTGTGGATCTGGTTTATCCGCTCTTGTTGGCCTTGGATACGGAATCATTTACATAAAACGCAGTAAAAACATTTCTCATAGTTCTCAATAAGCTAACATGATAGGAACAAATAAGAAAAATATTCTAATGTATTCTGTCTCTTTCTCAATAAACGAGAGATGAAATACAAATTGTTCATTGCACGTATCTGTACCAAAATCGTATATGGAAATTTCAAGTACGTAGATTCATTGTCACTATAATTTCGCGAATTGTGACTTCTATAACAAACCACATACAATTTGCTTCATTAAGAATTCTGAGAAACTCTTTTGAGGTAAATAAGCTCATATTCAAGATAAACAAGAAAAATAAATCAAGAGCTATAAAATCAATATATAAAGGAAAAAAATGCTTTGGTATATTCCTTAAACAAAAATATTTCTCTATCAGAAATTGCTACATAAAACCTTACTTGAGATTTTTTATTCATCCTAATGAAAAGAATAAAATTAAATCCACAGGATAAACACAAAACTCCAAACGATTAGTTGAGAAGATGCAAAATATAAATGGAAGATATTTCATCAACTCTATTTTACGTAATCGCGTGAATAATTTGAAAGAATGAAATTTATCACGCTTTATAGGGTAGCCCAGCATTTTCTCTACATTCACAAAGATTTCTTAATTAACACGTCGCATTTGAACGAGTAGACACTTCTCTTTTTTCTTGCAAAACGCTTATGTAGAGAGTTCTCTGCTTCCCTACATATATAAATGCATTATATTATTTGAAAATCTTTTTAGAATTTAAAAATGTTTAACCTTGATCAAGTCCATAAACAGCATGTAATGTCCTGACTGCAAGTTCAGTATAAGCGCTATCAATCAAAATAGAAATTTTAATTTCTGAAGTAGTAATTGCTTGAATATTAATGCCTTTTTCAGCTAAAGCCTTAAATGCGGTAGCAGCAACCCCTGCATGGCTGCGCATTCCAACACCAATAACAGATACCTTGGCAAGATCGCTGTCAAATTGGATAACATCAAACCCAATCTCTTTACGATTTTTACCGAGAATTGCAACGGCCTTATCTACGTCTGTTGATGGGACAGTAAAAGTCATATCAGTTTTCGAACCATCCTCAGAAATATTTTGCACAATCATATCGACATTAATGTGCTCTTCAGCCAATGGGCCAAAAATTGCTGCAGAGATCCCTGGGCGATCTGCAAGCCGACGGAGTGAAATTTGCGCTTCATCCTTAGCAAAAGCAATACCAGTAACATTCTGTTGTTCCACGATTTCATCCTCATCGCAAATAAGTGTTCCAGAAGAATTCATTAAATCATCCATGCCTAACGCGTCAGGATCCTCAAAACTTGAGCGCACGAAGGTACGAACTTTATGAACCATTGCTAATTCAACAGAACGAACCTGTAAAACTTTTGCTCCAAGAGAAGCCATTTCCAGCATTTCTTCAAAAGCAACTTTTGATAAACGACGCGCCTTAGGTTCTACGCGTGGATCCGTTGTATAAACACCGTCTACATCTGTATAAATATCACAGCGATCAGCTTGTATAGCTGCCGCTATAGCAACAGCGCTCGTATCTGATCCTCCACGCCCTAAGGTAGAAATCCGATTATCCGGGGTTAATCCTTGAAAACCAGCAATAACGGCCACCTGTCCCTCTTGAAAACATTGTATTAAAAAAGATCCATCAATATCTGCAATACGTGCACTACCATGCACACTATCTGTACGAATAGGAATTTGCCAACCAAGCCATGAACGAGCATTTACTCCCATTGCTTGAAGCGTAAGAGCCAACAAACCTGCTGTTACCTGCTCACCAGAAGCAAGAACCACATCACATTCGTAAGCATCTCTATGTGCCTGTGAAGCATCGTACGTCCACTGAACAAGTTCATTAGTTTTCCCAGCCATTGCAGATACCACAACCGCAACTTCATTGCCTGCATTTACTTCTCTTTTTATATGCCGTGCAACATTATTAATGCATTCAATGTTTGCTACAGATGTTCCACCAAATTTCATAACAATCCGCGTCATGAATAATACTCTTACCTTTAGTTTTTTCTATTAAACGATAGTGAAAATAAGGCCTTTCCATCGTACCAACAAACAACTTTTTCACATATAGAATATCTATCATTTGTGCAAGTCGAGTTATGTGTATATTAATTTTTATTGATTTTAGACAAAGCTTAGCTGACTCTATCATTAAAAATAAAAGGAGAGCGACATGATAAATGAAACGCATACCACAATTGACAAGAGTGAAATTGACCGCTTTTCACGTATTGCTGCCGAATGGTGGAATCCTCAAGGAAAGTTTCGCCCCCTTCATCAACTCAATCCAACACGTCTCGCTTACATCAGAGAAAAAATCTGTTTAGAATTTAACCGTAACCCTATTTCACTGATGCCCTTCAAAAATTTGAAAATTCTCGATATTGGCTGTGGAGGAGGCTTATTATGCGAACCAATAGCACGCCTCGGCGCTACGGTTGTAGGAGCCGATGCAACGCAAACTAATATTGAAATTGCAAAAATCCACGCAATCCAAAATGGCCTTTCAATTGATTACCGGACCACTACTGCAGAAGCACTAGCCAATGAAGGAGAAAAATTTGACATCATATTAAACATGGAAGTTATTGAACATGTGGCTGATGTTAACCTCTTCATAGCGGCGACAGCAAAAATGCTTAAACCAAAAGGACTAATGTTTGTCTCAACATTAAATCGCACATGGAAATCATGGGGACTGGCTATTATAGGAGCTGAATATATTTTACGCTGGCTTCCGAAAGGAACTCATGACTATAAAAAATTTCTAAAACCTCAGGAACTTAAAAATCTTCTATCAAAAAACGCTATAACTGTCATTGATGAAATAGGTATTACCTATAATCCTTTAAACAACAGTTGGAACCGCTCAACAAACATGGATGTCAATTATCTACTTCTTGCAAAACGGCCTGGATAAAATATAATCTGCAGCAATTATTGTATATCTTTCAACAAAGAATTTAGCTTCCCATCAGCTTCTAAAGCATAAAGATCATCGCAGCCACCGACATGATAGTTACCTATAAAAATTTGTGGGAATGTATTGCGTCCATTCGCTCGCTGTACCATTTCCTGGAAACGAGAAGTTGATGCATCAATGTCTGTATATTTCACACCCTTTTTATCAAGCAAATTACGTACTTTCGTACAGTAAGGACAATTAGGACGTGTATAAAGTGTTATCTCTTTCATAGTGTTGTTCTCCAATATTAAAAAAATAGTGTCATCTTTAAATTTTTCTCAAGCATTAGGAAATATAGAATCCTCTTTGAGTACACGCGAAAATGTTAATACATCAACTTGCCACGCACCTGCATTTTTTAAGGCTGCAGCAGCCTCAGTAACGGTTGCACCCGTTGTAAAAACATCATCAATTAGCAAAACAGAACATCCCTTTAAATATTTTTTAACTTTATGAGAAACCTTGAAAGCATTCTGTACATTAAGCTTTCGTGCTCCTGAAGAGAGGCTAACCTGTGGACGCGTATGTCGACAACGAACAAGCCAACCAGGTTTTAAAAGTTTTTTTTGTGATGCTGCAATGTAACGAGCAAGCTCCGCGGATTGATTATAATATCTCCTCCAAAAACGACGAAAATGCAATGGTATAGGAATAATAACATCACAATCATCAATAATCTCGTATCCAGCAAAAATCATCCAATTAGCCATAAAAGATGCCAATTCTGTACGATCTCCGTATTTTAACTGCGTCACTAAAATTCGTGCAATCCCCTTATGTACAACGGCAGAACGAACACGTGAAAAAGGAGAAGTACTTTGAATAGCTTCACCACTGAGAAAACCATCACCCATATCACAAACAAAAGGAATCCCCATAACAGGACAATAAGGTTTGGTAATAAATTGAAGACCTTTCCAACACTCAGAACAAATCGTTCCGTAAGCAGAAACTCTTTCCTTACATCCAAGACAAATTGACGGATATAGAACTTTCATCAAACATTCAATGAATTTTCTCAATAGATCCCCCTCTGCTTAAAGCCATTTCTTAAAAGCATAACATTATCAACTTAGGGTTTTATAATTTCCTTATACCAGAAAACTTCTTTTGCATCTTTAAATCTATATAGCTTATGAAAAAAAGAGTGAAAGCAAAGCTAAAACAACCTCATTTTCCAAAGATACTACATTGCCTCAAATTAATCCGAATCTTTTATCTAAAGCACTACCTAATACCGCTATGTTCATTAAACATGGGTTACAATCTGAAAGGGATTTAATAGGTTCTATGGAACACTTGTCCAAAGTGATGCACATTTCCTCTCATGCTATTGAACAAGCAAAAAACGTCATGGGACTTAAAAAAGCTGCACTGGCTATTGGTATTATTCTTGAAAAATATTGGCGATTGATTCCTTTTTTGTAGAAACTTGAGCTAATTATTATTTTATTACGTTTTTAATATCATTATACATGTATTATACGTATAATATATGTATAGCATACATATTACGTATGTTGTTTATATAATTTACGTATGCTAAGCATATGTTAAGTGTATGTTGTGTATAAGTATAGCATATATGCAACATAAGTAAGAATTTTTATGTATGCCGACAATAGTATTTTGCTCTACAAAAGGTGGTGTTGGAAAATAAACTTTGCTTGAAGCGACTCATATCGCTTGGAAAAATTCTGGTAAGCGCGTTTTTGGTGCAGCGCTTGCAGGTAACGCGGCAGAGGGACTTGAGAAGTCTTCGGGAATAAAAAGCCAAACTCTTACGTCTTGGGAATTGGCATGGAAAAACAAAAAAGACAAATTACGTGTTGGAGATGTTTTTGTCATTGATGAAACTGGTATGGTTTCTTCAAAACAACTTTCTCATTTTATTCAAAAAGTTGAAAAGGCAGGTGCTAAAATTGTTCTTGTCGGAGATCATATGCAATTGCAACCGATTGAGGCTGGTGCAACGTTTCGTACGGTTATTGATCATGTTGGTTATGTTGAACTGTCTGGAATAAGAAGACAAAAAGAAGAATGGGGTCAGGAGGCGTCCCGCCATTTTGCACGTGGTCAAGTGTCTGAAACTTTAAAGAGTTACAAAGAGAGAGGATTCATTCACGAGACCAAAACCCATGAGCAAGCGATAAAAACTCTAGTTAAAGATTGGATGGATAGGAGAAGAACCGTAGAAAGCAAAGTTCTTGAAGATGGAAAATCTTTAAAAGGTGATGAATTTCTTGTTCTTGCTCATACGAATGCAGCTGTTAAAAAAATAAACGAAGAAATTCGAACAGCCCTTAAAGCTGCTTATTTCCTTAAATCAGAAGATATAGCAAGTGTAATAAATTTTGATACTCTGAGAGGGCAACGGGAATTTGCTGTTAATGACCGGATTATTTTTCTAGAAAACGCCCAATTTGAAGAAAAACATACACTAAAATTGGGAAAGCAAAAAGTTAAAAACGGTCAATTGGGGACTGTTTTATCAACGCGGAATGAAAAAGGGAAACCGCTTTTAAAAGTGCGTCTTGACTCGGGTAAAGAAGTTGTTTTCTCTCCTCAAACTTATCAAAATATTGATCCCGGGTATGCGGCCACTATTCATAAAAGCCAAGATGTGACCGTTGATAATGTTTTTGTGTTAGCTTCTCCGTCTATGGATCAACATCTCTCCTATGTTGCTATATCTCGACATAGGGATCAATCGCATCTTTATGTCGCAGAGGAAGATTTTAAAAATGTTCGATTACAGGAACACCGGCGAATTAAGGGCGTCCTTACTGGTAAACTTGTTGAAACAGGATATAGTTGTTTTACTGAAAACGCGAAGACTAAAACACCTTATGCTGATACAGCAACATCGCGCGGAATTGAGCGTTTTTATGGTGTCAAGCTTCCTGATGCGATAGATGGATCTCGGATTGAGCTTGGAGATAAGATCTCTCTACTTCAGGAAAAAGAGACCGTTATTATTAATAATAAGGAAGTCAAAAGAAACATTTTTAGTGTTGATTTAATAGAGCGCGGCGATCCTTCTCTTAGTAGTGAGATTAAGAAATTTGATCCTAAAAGTACCTATGAGAAGCTGGTAGCATCTTTTTCTAGATCTGGTGTTAAAACAATAACACTTGATTTTGCTGAATCTCCTGATTATCGGGATTATATTGCTCAATTTAAAGAAAATAGAGGGATTTGTGTTTCACAGAGTATCAGTGAGCGAATTTCTTCTTACATTGAAAAAAAACAAAAAATGGCTGCAAGAAAAGAAAGAAAAAATCGACAAGCTTTGGCAGAGAGCAAAAGCTGCTTTCAGTAAACTTGAAAAAGAAGAGTTTAAGGTTGAGCAATCGCAAAGTGTTTTAACTGTAGCTTCACAAGGAACAGAACAAGTCCCTTACCTTGCATCTTATAAAAATGTTACTTCTATAGAACAGGAAGCTTTAAGCACTCTTAGGAATGAAAAATCTTATATTGATACTTTTAGACAATTAAATGGTTACTTGAAATCTATCTATAAGGATCCTCAAGCTGCAGCACTCAAAATTGAACAAACAATTTTAGCGGGGAAAGTCGATCAATTGCCTGATATTTTATATAAAGCTCCTGATAGAGCTGGTGAATTGCGTGGATCAGGTCGTTTAATAGATCGAATAACATTAGCAGGAAAAGAGCGCAAAAAAGCGCTTCATAATGTGTCTCTTGCAGTCTCTAAAATTAGAGAACTTCAATCCTTTTACGAAAATGCCTATAAGCAACGTATAGACAGCCTTACACGCGATCGCGAAAGAATGAAAGTTGCGATACCTTCTCTTTCTCAAGCTGCTGTAGCTTATATGAAAAACGTTAAAGCTGGTCGTGAGAGTTATCCAAAGATACCCGATAATATTAATAAAGAATTCTTGAATCTCCAAAACGCTTTAGATAAGCGTTTTGGGCAAGATGCCATTCATAAGTATGCATTTAACTTGTCAAAAGCAATACCGTCAAAACAGTCTCAGGATAAAAGGCTTATCAATGAACTTCAAGCAGCTGTTCAATTTCTGCAACAGAAACATATACAAGAACAAAACAATGCAATTTCGCGGAAAAAGTCAAAAGATGTCACACGGTAAAGGAAGTTATAAAATTTTGCCTTTGTAGCCCAATTGAGCTATATAATAAAAAGAAATTAAAGGAGGTTTACTTATGAAGATAGCGGTAGATTCAAAAGATGTCGTGCGTGCGCGCATAGACAGAACTTTAAAAAAAGAAGCTCATGAAATATTGGCAACTTTAGGGCTTACAGTATCTGATTTTATACGGATTTCTTTAACTAAAGTTGTTCATGAAAAAAGGCTACCATTTGATATGTCTGTTCCTAATGCAGAAACTCTTGAAACTTTTGAAAAAACTGACAGAGGAGAGGATGTTTTTTTTGCAAAAGACGTTGATGATCTGTTTACACAATTGGATATTTGATTGTGCGTTCAGTTAGCTATTCTGGCAAGTTTAAAAAAGATTTAAAAAAAGTGAAAAAGCGTGGGAAAGATATACGAAAATTAACGGAGGTTATGCAACTTCTGATAAATAAAAAGCAATTACCAGCTGTATTAAAAGATCATGCATTACAAGGAAATTGGAAACCGCGTCGTGATCTTCATATAGAACCAAACTGGTTATTAATTTATATCGTTAGTGATAAATATGTTCATTTTGATAGAACAGGAACGCATTCGGATTTATTTGATTAATTTTATCACTTTTTTAAAAAGCATTTCGTCGTTTAAAAGGGTCATAATAAATTTCTGTTACACGAAATTTTCCTTCGATACGTTTACATTGAATGATGACATCAATCATAGAAATCAGTAAGCCGCGAATATCTTCACGTTCTAAGCTATTTCCACCGTCACTCTCTTTTACAAGAAGTGTCATTTGTTCAAAAGCTGCTAAAGTAGATGAAGCATGGACAGTTGTTATTGATCCAGGATGACCAGAATTGACATTACGGATATAATAGAAAGCTGTACCATCACGCAATTCTTGCAAAAGTATTCTATCTGGTCGCATACGTAATCCAGATTCGAGTAATTCTTTAGCACCAGCTTTTGAGAGCCCTTGATTGTCTTTCGAATAAAAAAGTTGCACTTTGTTTGAATGAGGAACAACAAGTTCTGGTGTATCTTCGATGGTTAAAATTCGTTCATATTCAGGAATTTTTGCAATTAAGGCTTTGGAGAGCGTTGTTTTTCCAGATCCTGTTTTCCCAGATATTAGAATATTTTGTTGTGTGACAACAGCTCTCTCTAAAAAATTACTAAAATCTTTTGCCATAAAAAGATTTGTTAATTCTTTCTCAATGTCAGAAAGCTCATCGCTCTGTCCCATCATTTGTTTGATAGGTGTAAAACTAACGTTTTGGGTAATGGAAAATAGATTGTTTTCCTGTAAATTTTCAAGAGAAAGGTTTCGTGATGAAGGTTTACGAATTGTTATACTGATTGTATTGGGTGCAGTTGCTGGAGGTATGACAATTTGTATGCGTTCATTGTTTGGAAGCGTTGCTGACAGGATAGGATTTTCTTTATCAATTTTTTGCTTCGTATAAGCTGCGACAACTTTTGCAATTCCTTCTAATTCGTTGTATGTTAAGCTTTCAATGCTATGACTTTTCCAGCCATCGCTGCTTTCAACAAGAACTTCTTGCGGGCGATTGATAACAATTTCAAACAAATTTTTGTCATTTAGATAATCCTCTAATATCTTTAGCTTCGTTAAAACAATAGAGGCTCGTTCTGAATTTTTTTCTGTAGCCATAATTATTTTTATTGCATTTTAGTTAGAATGAATGATGAAAGCTTCTGGAATAGAACGATGGAAAGAGCTTTTTTTTCTTGTTCTAGCTTCTAGTGTATAAACTGATGAAAAGTCCAAATCTCTTGCTACAAAAATGTTGACGAGTTCCCCTTGGTATTTTTCTAAGGTAGGGGGGATGTTGATTTGATTTTCAAGAGCAATGCTTGCCATATCTTTTCCAAGTCTGTTACCGTCAGAAGTGTTGAAACCCATTGCATTGGGATTACTCTTGATTTCATTTATTAAACTTTCTGTGGTACTATCAATAACGGTGAGCAACAATGCAGAGCTAAACCGCTCCCACCAATGTGTGTTAACCTGTCCATCGAATCCGGCTCTTCCTAAACTATCTGTTGCTGGTGATGCAAGGGTGATAATGATCCCATTTGGTGTTTTTGCTCTTGTCCAAAGGACAAAGAGTCTCGATTGACCTTTTTTTAAGCCCCCTTTGTATTCACCAACAATTTGCGTCCCTTTATCAAGCAAAACAACGCGCCCATTATCAGAGAGGATATCACGATTAATAATACAGCTTGCAAAACCTGGTTGATCGCTCTTTAATGCCGTCTCTAAGATACATGGGATTGATGTTCCCATTGCAATAATAAAGTTTCTATTTCCCATTAAGCTAGCGTTTGTTCCTGCTATTTTAGTCGGCTTTAAAAGTGAGGGAAAGCTTTGAGGATCATTATTATGGCTTTTGCTTATAGCATTATAGTCTTCTCTCATTGTTTTTTTTGAAGGAGAGCTATAATTCTTAGAAAAAGCTATGACTGGAGCGCGTTGTGCAGCCTTCAGTAAGGGGTCATCTTTAACTATTTTAGCCGTTTTTGTTGGTTTTGGTAATGTGATTTGACCAATTTTAGCTTGTGGTTTAGGGGATGGTAATTCTAAGGGTGTAAAGGAATTTTTAAAAATTTTTGTTACTTTTTCAGGTTTTTTTTCTGTGTCTTTTTGTTTTTCTGAGGATGAGAAAATATTCAAAAGTATATAGAAACCGAATCCTAAAAAGATTATGCTTACAATTATTTTCGCTTTGTTTGAATTTGATATATTCCTTTGACCATCGTGAATTATGCTGCGATCATCAATGATGCTCTCGTCATTCTTATCACTCATAAGATTATTCCCCTTAATTAATCCTTATTGAAGATTTGTAACGACTTTTCGTTCAACAGATGGTGAGGTTGTTCCTGTTTCTGGATTAATGCCTCTTAGTTGATAGGCTTCATTAAAAATACATAAAACATTTTTTCCAGATCTTAGAATAAATCGAGGAGCAATAGTATGCACAATGACCATATTTCCTCTCACTGTTTTAGGAATGAGGGATTCTGTGCCATCATTATTTACAACGTAAATAGCAGGAATTTCTTGGTTTCCTAGAAATGTCAATGTTGTTGTTTTTCCATTGTCATAAATAGATGATGGTTCAAGCACTATGGATCCTTGAGCAGAGTAGGCCCAATTGCGTGGTCCATATTGTTCATAGGCATTAAAAATACCATCAATGTATTGTGTTTGTTTTTTGTTGTATTTTAAAAGTGCTTCAAGTCTTCTTTGTTCAATTTCCTCTTGAGGATAGCGGAATTTCACAAGGAAATATGTTTCTTTTTCAGGGGAAAGTTCGTCATCTTGAGTCAATAATTCAAATTGATAGGATCGTTTTGAACCATCCTGCCGTGTAGTTACGACTTGGAGATTTGTTGTCGGTTGTACCTCTCGTGGTTTAAGGAAAAGAATATTTCCAGCTGGGGCAACTTCCCATGCGATGCTATTTCCAATAGCAACATGTGCAATTTCTTCATTGGCAGAAAATTCTATTTGTACCGATGATCTTATAGAGCCAATAACTTTTGTTACATTATAAGGCTCATAATTCACAAAGCGAATTCGATTATCACTTGGGGCTTTTGTAGGAAAAACACTGGCATAGCTAAAATTGTAAAGAGAAAGAGCGATAATTGTACTGAAAAAGAGAGACAATATGGTTTTTTTCATTGTTAGTTTACCACTTCTGGATCGGTTCTATATTCACTAACCATAAAACCAAGAGGATTTACTAAGCGGTTTTGTATAGAGATTGGGGCGTTGATATATTCAAAAGTAAGCGTTGCAACCCAATGCGAGATAAATTCTTTATTGGTGTTATTATCACGAATGGTTTTGTAATATCGCACTTGTGCAACGTTTTGACTAATAAATGAGATTGATTTTATAAATGTCGTAACAGTCGCATGTTCGTAGAGAATTTGTGGGCTTTGCGGATTTCTAGCACTATACCATTGGGCAAATCTTTCTTGCTCTTCAGAGGATGATAAAAGAGAAACGGTTTGGAAATTATTTTGTACCTCTTCTACTGTAAATCCCTCACGAGCACGAACATATTTTGCCGCAAAATAACGCGTAATAGCTTCATCAACATTTGTTGGTCCCTCTTTTAAGGCTTCGACGACTTCAACAATTCCTGTTGAATTGTCCACTCTGATAACAAAGGGCTCAACGGTTTTGAGGGGAACGAGTGTTATAACCGCTAAGGAAGACATGACAGCAACGATAACGGCTATACCGGCAATGAGAAGCGAAACACGGGTGATCCGGTGCGCTCTCATCATACGATCTTGATCAAAAAGGCGTGCTTCAGCAATATATTGCTCTAAGTCTTTTGCTTTCATACATTTTCCCCGCAATTTTTGTATGATTCAATTTCTTTTGGCGTTAAATTCTTCGCAAGAAGCGTGTTTAATTGATCCTTTTTGGTTGATGAGGTTATGTCTGTTGTCTTCCCGATGATTATTGGTGTAGAGGCTGGTGTTTTTCCTCTCCAATTCCACATTGATCTGTTTAATGGTCGCTTAGAATATCCATCGCATCGTGGTAATGACTTCAATGTATTTTGAGAAGACGCGCAGCCACTAAGCAAGATGAAGGACAGTATTATTCCAATTTTTTTTAAGACCCGCATTTTTTGTACCCACTTTTTCATTTCTTGTTCTTAGAACATTCCTCGTATTTTTGATATTAGCTTACTAGCACCCCGCATGCCTGCACGACTAGCAGCACCACCTGTCGCCGCAACGGTTCTTACAACCGGTTTGCTTGCATGATGTGCTAAATGCGTTGCTCCTGTAAGGGATGCTCCCCCTGCTGCTAAAGCTGAAGCAATTGCCGGTAAATGGGTAAAGAGATAAATCCCCCCAATGCCAATAGTGAGGAATTGGGTCACTGTAAGGATGATATCT
This sequence comes from Bartonella vaga, assembly GCF_037070895.1. Classification (NCBI taxonomy): domain Bacteria; kingdom Pseudomonadati; phylum Pseudomonadota; class Alphaproteobacteria; order Hyphomicrobiales; family Bartonellaceae; genus Bartonella; species Bartonella vaga. The sequence goes on along the minus strand of NZ_JAYMZK010000002.1, from coordinate 9,748 downwards.
TCGATATTTGCTGAAAGGATATTCACTGCTATCTTCACATACACCCCACCAAGCAAAACCACTAATATTTGCAAAATAACAAAGTTTACTAATTGCCCTAACCAAGCTTCTGTGAAGCGTCTGGTTGTCGAAAACAGATAAAGGCCTATGAAGAGTGGTCCTAACGAGAGAACAAGAAATAGACCAAATTTCGATAACATTGAAACGATGAAACCGATCGTGCAAAAAAAACCAATAATAAATATGCAAACAAAACCAGCTACCCAGCTCACAATAAATGTGCCAATTTCAGTCCATCCGGTGTGTTTATTTGCTGTCTCAAAAACATGTGCACGCGCATGGTTTATCATATTATCCCATACATTTTTGTCTGATGATAACCCTTGTGTGAGGTTTGAAATGGCATTCGGCAAATCCTCGAAAAATATATGTGTAACCCAAGCATTGTAGTCAGGAGCGTGTGTTGTTAATGTTGTAATGATGGCAAGCTTTACAGTTGTTGCCATAAATTCCCACATTGGTGTAGAAGAACGACCGTAGATCGTATTGTACCCCAGAACAATTACGTAGATCGTGCAAGATAAAAAAAGGGGAGTAGACAAACCGTTTGCAAGATATTTAATGGTGTTAGTCATTACCTCTGTAAGAGGCTGCATTAAAGCGGCTTCAGTTTTAGCAAAAAAATCTATATTTTCGAGCATTTTTCTACATTTACTGAGTTACGTTTTTGGGATTATATTTTCTACCAAAGGTTTCTGCTTGTATTTTTTCGGTTTTTTCGATCATTTCTTGCGCTATTTCCTTCCATCTTTTGTCTGCTTCTTGTGCTTGTATCTCAGCCTCTCTTTTCCATTTTTCTTCTTTAGCTTTTTGTTCAGCTGCTCGTCTGACTCTTTCTTCTTCGGCTTTTTTACGTCTTTCTCCTGCTGTTCTACGCCATTCTTCTTCTTCTTTACGACGTTTCTCTTGCGCTTGTTTTCTGCGCTCTACATCAATTTGATGTTGTGCCACTCGGACATTTTCACAGTTTTTTGAATCTCCTGTCCATCCACATCTGATAAGCCATTCTTCACGTAATTGTTCATCTTTTTTAAAGTTTGCTACGCTATAGGTTTTTTCGCATCCAGCAGCGATAATTCCGGTGCAAAGAAGCAAAGTTATTATGGTGGTTTTATTCATGATTTTTCCCTTTTTTTGTTTTGTGCTTTATTTACCTAGCAGTTGACTCGCATAATTTTTGTATCGCGCATTAAATTCTTGTCTCGTACGAATCTTTTCAGCTTCAGCTTGTGCTTTTTGAATCATAGCAACGGCTTGCATTTGTATGGCTTTGGCTTGTAACAAAGTTTGTGTAGCGGCTAATTGTGCTTGAGCACTTTGAACATCGGCAGCAGTCTGAGCGTTTTGGAGTTTTTCGACAATTTTTTGAATTGCTTCTACGGTCTCATTCGTCTCTTCGTAAACACTCTGACCGAGAGCGGCTTGTCCAACATTGCGCTGTTGTGTTTTTTGAACTTCTTGCTGGTAAAAAGCATCAACGGCCGCTTTTGAGCCTGCACCGCTTGCAGGTTCTTTATAGAGGAGTTTTTCTTCCCATTTTGCAGTCTTTCCACTGCTCCCACTACTACCCACACCGGAGCTCCCTATCGATTGCTCAAGATGACTAAAATCAGAAGGTAAAGCGGTATTATTGCCTTGTCTGTTAAGAAGTTCTTGCAGAGCAGATAAGTCAACAGCGCCATTTAAGGAGTCATATAATTTTTTCATTTCATTTATTTGCCCCTTTAATTGGTCAAGCTGCTGTTTCCCTTGCTTTAATTGATCTATCATTTTTCCAACTGCAGCAGCATCAAATGTCGGCATTATTGCAAAGGCACTTGTTTCCAATCCCAAAGAAATTGCACAAAGGGCTGTTGCTAATAAGATTTTTTTCATTATCCTAGCCTTTCTTGAAAAAGGGGTAACCATTTTTCTGGAGTTTCCCCAACTTCCTTCATGATGGTCTCTAGCAATTCAATATTCTTAGTTGTGCCGCTTAAAATGGCTATTTCGTTATCAAATCCACGTAAATTGAGTTCTGCGACAACAGAACTTTGTCCTTGCTTGATAAGAAAACGTCGTGACTCTCTGGTCAATTCTGTTTGGATAAGATTAAATTCTCTGTCTGATAATTTAAAACCTTCCACATAATCAGAATAGTTTCCTTTTTGGTTGGGAAAATAAATCTGTGTTGGGCATTGTTCTATAATGGTGTGTGCAATTGTCGAGTTGAGTGCATCTCTAGGTGACTGTGTAGCGAACAACATCAAACCATTCTGTTTACGGATTGTTTTGAGCCTATCTTGTGCAAAGGCTTTAAAAGAGTCATCTTCGAGTGCTTTCCAGAATTCGTCAATGACAATGATAATACGACGTCCGTCAATGAGAGAAAGTATCCTATGAAAGAGATACATCATTAATGGAGGACGAATTTCGTCGTTGTCCAAAAAATCAGTCATATCATAACCGATAAATTTTGCATCAATGCCAATGTTATCCTCTGGATTGTCAAAAACCCACCCTAATGCGTTGCCTTGGCACCATCTTTCCAAACGTCCGGCTATCCCTTCTTGTTGAGTGATATCAAAAAACATTTGTAAGGCGGAGATTGTCCGTTGTTCCTTAGGCAATAAGGCGAGTTGTTCAACGGCAGCAGCTATGTCTTGTCTTTCTGTTTCACTAATTGTTTGTCCCTCAGTGGAAACGAGTTTGGTAATCCATTGCCGTAAGAATACTTTATCTGCTGGATTGTTATAATCTAAGCCTTTAAGCGGTGCTATACCTGTTGGTTTTCCATTTTTAAGTGGCATATATGTCCCGCCACCTGCTCTTACAAAGAGTTCTGCTCCACGATCTTTATCAAAAAAAACCATGTTGGGGTCATGTTTTTGGAGTTGAGCTAAAAGAAAATTGACAATAACGGTTTTACCAGAACCAGATGGGCCACAAACAAAAGTGTTACCTAAATCGCCAAAATGAAAATTAAAATAATAAGGTGAACCAGAAGATGTTTTCATGAGGGCTACTGCGGGTCCCCACACATTACCATCTACTTTTCCTAAAGGGAATGAATGAAAGGGGGAAAGTGCCGCATAGTTACGGCTTGTAATAGCTCCAGAGCGTGTACGATAGGCATAATTTCCGGGGAGTTGCGCCCACCATGCCGCTGTAAGTCCAAGATCTTCACGTGTAATAACAGCACCACCATTTGTGAGGTGAGAACGAGCTTTAGCAAGATTATCCGCAAGCTCTTTTGTGGTATCAGCAAAAACCGCTAATGATAAATGATGTTCCCCTAAAACAAAACGGTTTGACTCTAAATCATCAAGCGCATCGTCAAGTTCATCAATTTGTGATCCGGCACGATCTCCGGCATTGATCATTTGGTTTTGTTTGCGTCCCATAATCTGCTTTGCAGCGTTTTTGCTTTTGAAAATAAAAGATTGCGTCAAAATAAATTCGAATGGGAGGGTAAGCAGACCATCTGTCATGCCGACTTGAGTTTTTGCAGGATACTCTTTCCAACCGAACATCCCTGCAAATTTTTGTCCTGCCTCGTAGCGTATTTCTATGGTTTCTTTTCCGAAAATAAGACGATCAGAATAAACAGTAGACGCTATTGTGTCCCATGTAAGTGGGATACGTTCACGACGACCACCAACCAATTGATGAATAAATTCGCTTTGTTCAGAAAAAATATTCTCTTCATGCTCATAAATACTCAGTATTCTCGCACCGTATCGTTCTAAACTTTGCACAAGACCATTGGCAATCTCTTCAAGTTTATGGATGGACTCTTTGTCAACCTCTGTTCCTGTTTTTTTTGCTTTTCCCAAACGTTTAAAAAAATCAACCAATTTGTCAGTTGTATCGACGTGGGGGTTCCACAATACTGAAAGATAGAGATCGTTACGATACAGCTCCTGAGAGACCATTCTTTCACGGTATTTATCATCTAACTGCTGCGCAAATTCTGATCTAAAAGTGCCATCTGGATAAATTGTTTCACGCTTTCTGATAATATGACTGTAAATTGCTATGCGTTCATCAGCAATGTTTTTAAGCAGATTATTTAATTGTTCATGGAAGATATTCAAATCTGCAATATCAGCAGTTTCAAAGTTAATTCCCTCAAGTGCAATAGTGGCCATAAGCGCTCGTGAATTTAGTGCAATGATTTGCTTACTTACATGGCGTACATAAGGTATAATCTCTTCGGGTTGTTTTTCACGTTTGTAGACACTTTTTTGCATTAAAGTTCCTCATAATTACGAATTAACCGTAATGGAGAGAGGCTTGCACCGCCCCATATACGAGAATTTTTGGCAAAGATGCGTGTTTTTTGCCATGCAAGAAAGACACGAATTTTATTATGGTCGTTTTTAAGAACTTCTTTAATGATAAAATGTGCGGCCGGACCGAGAGAGATAAGAAAAATATTGCTTGTGAGAATAAACGTTATAAGGGTTGCCATAACGTTTAATCCCATAGCTTCTACAGGGACACCAGCAATCATTGCAGGGCGTGTACATGCAAGAAACAATATATCTTCTGTTGGCTTATCATGTTTTTCCATGATTTTAAAATTCAAGAATGAGCAAATCTAAGAGGTAAGCGTTGTAACAATTTGTGGTGCACCAAAGACAATGCCAACGCCAACACAAACAAAGAAGGCTTTACGCATCTCAATGTAACCAGCAATCCAAGCAATACCAACACCGACAACAGAAATTGTTGCAATAGATTTTGCAATAGGTCCTGTTAAAGCAGATACTATTTTCTGAAGAGAGCTTTCAACTTTTCCGAAACCTTGTGCAAATGCTGGATCATTTAACGCGATGAACGAAAGAAACAACATAAAGAGTGTGATTAACCATTTTTTATGTGTTTCTGAAAAAATAAATTTTTGTAAAGAGCTATTATATGCAGATTGATGATAAATTTTTGACACGAAAAATCCCTCCCCTCTATCAATTTTCTTTGAGCATCCTTTATAATAAAAAAATTTTTTTTTCTAGTGTATTTCCACAATATTTTTAAATAATGTAGAATGTTCCACAAGTAGTTTGCTTTAACTTTGAATAATTATCGTTGTTAAAGAGACATCAAATAGCTTTAGCTTGCATTTTTTCGTATAGCTTTCGCATAGTCTTCATATTCTCTTTTCGTGCATCAATGATTGACTTTTCAGGTGTTGTTAAACGCGCTTTATTTAGATTGGTTAGTCGCGTGTAATGAGATGCCATTGCTTGTCGTGCTTCATCATAAGGTAAGCCCTTTTTACGGTTTTTTTGGCAAGCTATGATCTTTGTTTATCGATTGATATTGTACAGGATCAGCAACTATTTTTGTGTGCTCTTTAATTACATCAATTTCTGTTAGTGCCGTTTTAAGGCTACTCGTCATTTCTGGGCTATTAGCGTATCTAAGTAAATCATCCTCGATTATGTGATGTTCTATATCAAGAAGTGATGATAAATCACCATTTTTGCCGACTTTACGAAGGTAATTGTATAAATTATTTTGCACGTTATATAATCTTTTAAATGCTGCTGATTTTTGAATATCTCGCATGTATCCATTTTGTCGTGCTAGAATCTTTTCTAATTCCTTAGAAATGATACCCTCCTATAATAACATCTCTATCTAGCCAATCTGATCCATATGCTTCATCAGCATCTTTAGTAGGAAATCCCATATCGCGGATAAATTGAGCGCCACACCGTTTTTTAAGACCTAATAGTGTGTGAGCTGGAAGTTCAGCCATTGCTAACCACGCCCATGATGCTTCATCATCATTTGCTTGATCTGCTGCTTCTGATTCGGCAAGGTAGATACTATTTTGCGATAATCCCCCTGCACGCAATTCCTCACGTTCCGCGTCAGTCATATAGCTTTTTGGTAATTCTTTTTTCATGGAAAACTCCTTTTTGCAATGTGTGTTCATATATTAATTTAACAACTGAAACAAAGAAGTCTGCTGATTAGTTGGTTATTATACCATCTAATAATGTTATTTTGAAGTATCGTAAATCATTTTTGAGATAGTTTATAATGCAGCTGAAAAATAAAGTTGCTTATCTTCCCAAATTACCTTACTGTCTAGCCTGTGTTTTGATCGTATACGCAACGACCAAAAGGGATCTGAAAACCCTTAAAGTTCGAACACAAGAATTCGCTCATTATATGATTTTCCCCGGTAATTCCGGCTGATTAGAAAGCTATGCAAAGCATAATAATATTATATAGTATAGTATAGTATGATATAATACTATATCTTAAGATACGGTACTATATTATACGTTAATATAATGTAGATGACGTTAGAAAATTCTCTATTTTCCAAACAGCTATGACCAGAAGAAAAACACCCATTCAAAATAACGAAATAATAAGCGTTATTTAAGAGTGCTCTACTCTCTGTGCATAAACATCCATCGGAATTTCTAAAAATTCGCCGTGGCGATAACGATCTTGCTTAGCCATAGCACGAAAATGATTAATGGTAGCTATGCTAGCCTTGATATTGATCTATGCCTCATCTAACTGCTCACGACTTGGAAAAGCCACTGCCCTATCTATTTCTTTGCGCTCAGTAGCTTTTATAGGAGATCTTGCTTTTCGTGGTTTAAAATCGTCAAGATCAGCAAAATCCAATGGTTTTCTTTCCATTTCTATTATATCATTTCCTTTCTGTTTGGATTAATTTTAGCTTTGTAATAACCTCTGCAACGAACGCTTTTACATTATCAGAAGCTTTTTGGTGTCAAATCACAAAAAACGAAATACATATAGAACATACAACCCTTAACTGTTTTTGTAATTGTAACAAAAAAAACTACATTTCTATCACAACCTTCACCGTTTATAAATCTACTTTTCTTTCGCATAATAAACTTTACAGAGCTTACATAAAAATAAACCTTCTCAAAATAGGCCATATTACAAATTGAAAGTACTAAATAATATGTCACATCATTTCATTTTTGATCATGATCGCATTGAACAATTCCGCAAACGTGCTTTCCAAAAAGCAACAGAGAAATGTGACTTTTTACTATCCTACGTGGCCGAAGATCTCCATAAACGTCTCAGCACTGTTGATCGTCTCTTCACATTAGCTCTAGATTTGCATAGCCATACAGATCTTGCGGCGCAGGCTTTATTAAAATCTAGCAAAGTCCATTCCATAGAACGCGCTGAAACTAACATGCTTTATCAAAGCCATGACAAAAAATTTCACTTACGTCATAGAGAATTTCTTGATTTTCCCCAACACTATTGTGACCTTATCGTTTCACTCCTTTCATTACAGTTAACTAATGATACCCCTGGTGTTTTTAATCAGATAAAAAATATCCTTAAACCTGATGGCTTATTTCTAGCTGCTATGGTCGGAGCAGGCACGCTAGCAGAATTACGAGAATGCTTACTAGAAGCTGAAATTGAAATCTATGGCGGAACAAGCCCTAGAATATATCCTTTTGCTGACATTCGTGATGTGGGTGCCCTTTTACAACGTGCTGGTTTTGCTTTACCTGTAGCGGATACTGAAAATATTACTATCCGCTACAATACAATGTTTGATCTTATGCGTGACCTTAAAGCTATGGGAATGCAAAACGCGCTCATCAATCGCTCACGACGCCCTGTATCCAAACGCTTTTTTATCCGAGCAGCTGAAATCTATGCACAACGATTCAGCGATCCTGATGGACGTATTCGTGCACATTTTTCTTTCATCTGGCTATCTGGTTGGGCTCCTCATCCCAATCAGCAAAAACCTATACAACCGGGCTCAGCACAAATATCTCTTGCAGATGTTTTGCAATCAAAAAAAACATAGACTCATAAAAAATTATTGTTCAAAAATACTTTTGTCTGTTTCTCGTAATATCTGACTGGTTATTGTCCCAGCCAACATTGAGTCACTTACGTTGAGAGCTGTACGCCCCATATCAATAAGAGGTTCAATAGAAATAAGTACAGCAACTAAAGAAACCGGAAGCCCCATAATTGGCAATACAATCAATGCAGCAAAAATAGCACCACCACCAACACCAGCCACGCCTACAGAGCTCAATGTTACAACACTAACAAGAGTAGCAATCCAAGTAGGATCGAGGGGATTAATACCTACAGTTGGTGCTATCATAGTCGCAAGCATCGCTGGATAAAGACCTGCACAACCATTTTGTCCAATTGTTGCTCCAAAAGAGGCAGCAAAACTTGCAATTGATTGCGGTACACCAATCCACTGGGTCTGCGCCTCAATATTTAAAGGAATACTTGCAGCACTTGAACGACTACTAAAAGCAAATGTCAAAACTGGAAGAACCTTTTTGAAAAAACGAAATGGATTAATCCCAGAGACACCAAGAAGCACACCATGAACTCCAAACATAAGGATAATACCTACATAGGAAGCGACAATAAAAATCAACAAATTTACAATATCCGCAATATGCGAAGTTGCTCCTACCTTCGTCATAAGTGCAAAAACACCGTAGGGTGTCAAAAAAATCACAATACGAACTAAGCGCATAACCCAAGATTGTGCAACCTGAATAAATAATAAAACCTTTTCTCCTTTATCTGGATCATCTTTTTTTAAAAGAATAACAGCAGCTCCTAAAAAGGCTGAAAAAATAACAACACTAATAATCGATGTAGGCTTGGCTCCGCTTAACTCAGCAAATGGATTTTCAGGAATAAAAGATAAAATCATCTGTGGAAGACTTATATCCCTAAATTGAAGAACTTGAGAATTAAGAGCAAAAGAAACATTCTGCCCTTCATGTACTAAACCACTCGCTGTTAACCCAAAGAAGTTAACCACAAAAACGCCAATCAACGCTGAAAGTGCGGTTGTAAAGAGCAACACTGAAATTGTCATTACACTCATTTTTCCAATAGCATAAACAGAGTGCAAATTAGCAACTGCTGAAACGATAGAGATAAAAACCAATGGCATAATAATCATTTGTAAGAATAAGATGTAACCATTACCAACAATGTTGAACCATTCAACAGATTTCAACAAAGTGATTTCATCCTCTACATAAATAACCTGTAAAACACTTCCAAAAATTAAACCAATGACCAGCCCCAACATAACACGTACTGAGAGACTCCATTTCATCCCCTTACTTTTAGCAAGCAATAATAAAAAAATACCGAAAAGAAATAAATTGATAAAAAACTTAAATGCCATTGTTTATATCCACTATTGTGATGCTTGATATTGAATAACATGCATAGATCAAATTCACTGCACAATATCCACAAGGTAAGATATAAAGCTTTTTATACTTTTACAAATTCATTATTTTTAATTTATGGATTTAAAGAAAAATTTTTGCCCACCAATAATCGTTTAAAAAAAATAAAAAATTCAAATGAATTTATTTTATATTATCCATAAATTTCTATTCTCAACAGGATTTTATGACCACCTTTTAAATACATCTCCATTTATTAAGCCTTTATAGATTTTTTCTCTTCCCTTGCTGGTATCATGTTTATTGTCTGAAACGTACGTTATAAATTTTACGCCATCATAAAAGTATTCCTTCTGGATAACAAAACGCACAAATATAAAAATTTTAGAATTTATAATATCATATTGAAATACAATACGATACGTATTGTATCGTATCATTCAATGCAATTTGAAACACATTACCAATAAAAATAACACATATAATAT